>NZ_JBFUDR010000086.1:0-21369 GCF_056404615.1 Massilia sp. P2_C2
ATTCTGCGCCACCAGGCTCACATCCGCGGGGTACAGCAAGGCGAGTTGCCGTGCGCGCCGGCGCAATGTTGCTTCATCGGCGTCCAGTGCCTTTCCTTTGCAGGCAAAGACAATCCTGTTCATGGAATCCAGTGCATCGACCACCGCGATCGCCCCATCGAACGCGCGATGGATGCGGTCGATATATATGTCGCTGCCCGGTGCGTCGCTCAGCAGATTGACGACCATGATCCCCTCCGCTGCCAGGGCGCCGTGGCAATCGTCATAGAACGGCTGGCTGCATAACGACGCCGGTTGTCCCTGCCGGTCGAAGCCGTCGACCATCAGAATATCGAAAGGATGGCGCGCTTCCCGGACAAAGTGCGCGCCATCCAGGCAATGCACCTGCAAACGGTCATTGTCATCGGGAATTTGGAATTGGCGGCGCAACGCGATGACCTGCGGATCGATTTCGGCCACCTCGATCGTGGTTCTCGTCAAATGCCGATAGCAAAATTTGGTGAGCGAACCGCCGCCCAAGCCGATCATGCCGACTCGAGTCGGCTCCGGCTTGAACAGCAGGACGCCCATCATCGATTGCGTATAGCCGAGAACCAGGGCATCGGGCGCATCGGCGCGCATTTCGCTTTGAATGGTCACGTCGTCGAACAGCAAGGACAACGCATTGCGGTGGTTGACCACCATTGGATGGYCGTCATGCGAGAGCGCCATCAGTGGAGAAACAATATCGGAAACCATTATGATGCTTCGGCAAGAGGACGAGAACGCGGCGCCAGTTCAGGCCCGCATCGACACGGCCGTCAGGATTCCCCGCAGGATCTCGAGCGGCGGGGGCGGGCAGCCCGGCACGACGATGTCGACCGGAATCACGTTGGCGACACGGCCGCAACTGGCATAGCTTTCGCCGAACAGGCCGCCGCTGCCGGCGCACTCGCCACAGGCAACCACGAGCTTCGGATCGGGCGTGGAATCGTACGCCTGCCGCAGCGCATCTTCCATGTTCTTGGTGACCGGACCGGTGACCAGCAGCATATCTGCATGGCGCGGGCTGGCGACGAACTTGATGCCGAGCCCTTCGATGTTGTAGTAGGGATTGGCCAATGCCTGAATTTCCAGCTCGCAGGCATTGCAGGACCCGGCATCGACCTGCCGGATGCACAGCGCGCGGCCGAGAATCGCCAGCAATTCACCATGAATGCGCTCGCGCGCGGTGCACCAATCGTCGTTCGGTTCGGGGGCAGCCTCGGTGGGCCAGCGGGTGCGCGCGATTTGCTTGAGTATGAGCCACATCAGCGGTCGTGTCCTGAATAGCTGAGATTGAACGACTTATTGATCAATGGGAAATCCGGGACGATATTGCCCATGATCGCGTGCTGCAGCACCGGCCAATTGAGCCAGGACGGATCGTGGCAATGGCAGCGCCGGATCGTTCCGCGCGCCGCGGCGGCTGGGACGACCTCGAGCGCGACGAATACCGCGCCGCGCCAGCTTTCGACCCAGCCGACGCCCAATTCGCTGACCGGTTCGGCCGGCAGCGGATGCGCGACCGGCCCGGGTGGAAGCCGGCGCAGGATGTCGCGCAGCAGGCGCAACGATTCGACGAGTTCATCGAAGCGCACCGACACGCGCGCGGCGACATCGCCATTGCGGTGCGTCGCCATACGCACGTCCAGTTGCGCATACGGGCCGATGCGGTGATCGGCGCGGGCGTCCCATGCCTGTCCGCTGGCGCGCCCGGCCAGGCCGCACAAGCCGAGTTCGGCCGCCAGTTTCGGCAGGACGCGGCCGGCCGCAATGAAACGGTCCTGCAGGCCTGCATGCCCGTCATAGATGGCGCGCAAGTTGTGGACTTCTTCCTCGATCGCATCACATTGCGCGGCCAGCAAGGCAATGCCGTCGGCGTCCAGATCGATCGTCACGCCGCCAGGCATGAGGCGATCCATCAACAAGCGGTGACCGAACAGGCGGCCGTTCAAGCGGATCCAGTCTTCCTTCAGGCGCATGAACTGGGCCAGGCCGAGCGCGAAGCCGGCGTCGTTGCCGAGGGCGCCGAGGTCGCCCAGATGATTGGCGACGCGCTCGCGTTCGAGCAGCAGCGCGCGCAACCATTGCGCGCGTTCCGGCACAGCGCAGCCGGTGGCGCCTTCGGCGGCCATGCAATAGGCCCATGCGAAGGCCACCGTCGCATCGCCGGATAGGCGGCCCGCCAGACGGTGGCCGTCGGCGAGCGTCCGGCCGACGAATAGCTTGTCGGTCCCTTTATGGGTGTAGCCGAGGTGCTGCTCCAACCGCAACACCTTCTCGCCCACCACGGAGAACCGAAAATGTCCGGGCTCGATGACGCCGGCGTGGATCGGTCCGACCGCGATCTCATGGACACCATCGCCCGCCACGGGGACGAAGGGATATTCGTCCACGGCGTGGGCGAACTGTTCCTGGCCCGAACACGCCTGCCGCAACGGAAAATAATCGCGCGGCCAGCGGCCATGGTTGATCCAGGGGCGCGTATCGTCGGCGCCGTCGGCGGCGATGCCCAGCAGATCGAACACGGCCCGTTGCATCCGGTCGGCCGCCGGGAAGATGGTCGACAGCGCCGGGTACCTGTCGTTCTCCTTGACGGCGAGCCGCAACCAGAGCAAGCCTGTCGCATCGCAAAACGCGGCAGACACGATGTCGTGGCGGGCGTCGGCGCGGCGGTCCGTTGCCCATAACCCGACCAGGCGGCCGCCGTCGGCCCGGACCTGGTGCGCCACGCGGATCCAGTCGCCGGCGTCGACGTGCGCCACGCCCGCCGGCATGTCGCCGGGCAGCGCCAGAAACGGGATGGCATAGCGTGCACTCATCGCCTCGATGTCCATCGTTTACCCCACGATCATGGTGACGGCCTGTCGGTACCAAGTGTCCAGGTAGGCCGGAATATACAAGCCGAGCAACAGTGCCAGCGCGAGATGGAGGAAGACCGGCAGCAGCGCCGGCGGATGGGCGAGCCGCCTGGCGGTCGTCTCGCCGAATACCATCGGCAACACGCGACCGAAGATCGCGGCGAATGCCACACCCAGGGAGACCAGCAACACGGGCGTCGCCCATGGCAACTCGCGCATGGCCGTGGTGACGATCAGGAATTCGCTGGCGAACACGCCGAACGGCGGCATGCCGAGAATCGCAAAAGCGCCGAGCAGCAGGCCCCAGCCGACGGTCGGACTGACGTTCGCCAGGCCGCGGATGTCGTCCATCACCTGGGTGCCTGCCTTTTGCGCGGCATGGCCGACCGTGAAGAAGATCGCCGACTTGACCAGCGAATGCACGGTCATGTGCAGCAAGCCGGCGTAGGTCGCGATCGGTCCGCCGATGCCGAAGGCAAAGGTCATCAGGCCGATATGCTCGATCGAGGAATACGAAAACATGCGCTTGATATCGCGTTGGCGCGCCAGCGAACAGGTCGCGACCAGAACCGACAACAGTCCAAAGCCCACCAGCAACCTACCCGGCATGCCGTTTTGCAGCGTGCCGTCGGCCAGCACCTTGATGCGCAACACTGCGTACAGGGCGACATTGAGCAACAGGCCGGAGAGCACGGCGGAGATCGGCGTCGGGCCTTCGGCATGCGCATCGGGTAGCCAGCTATGCAGCGGCACCATGCCCATCTTGGTGCCGTATCCGACCAACAGGAACGCGAGCGCCAACGACATGATGCCGGGCTCGAGATGCGCCTTGACCGCATTCAGGTTGGTCCAAAGCAAGGCGTCCGGGTGGACACCAAGCTGCCGGTTGGCGGCGAGGTAAAGCAGAATGGTGCCGAACAGCGCCAGCGCGATGCCGACGCCGCACAGGATGAAATACTTCCATGCCGCTTCGAGGCTGGCCGCGGTGCGATAGACGCTCACCAGCAGGACGGTGGCGAGCGTCGCGCCTTCGAGCGCCACCCACAGGATGCCGACGTTGTTGGTCGTCAGTGCCAGCAGCATGCCGAACATGAACAACTGGTACATGCTGTGATACAGGCGCAGGCGGGGTGGCGTCATCTTGCCGTGGTCGCGCTCGATCCGCATGTAGGGCCGCGAGAATAGCGACGTGRTGAACCCGACGAAGGCGGTCAGCGTCACCAGAAAGACATTCAGTGGATCGACGAACAGCAAGGTGCCAATGGCGAACGCCGGGCCATCGGCGATAATCTGCGCCGTGAGGACGGCCGCCGCCGCCAACGTGGCCAGGCTGAAGCCGACGTTGACTTCGGGCGCGCCATCGTGCTGGCCGACGAGGCTCAGCACGAACGCACCCAGCAACGGCGTGGCGAGGACGAAAAGCAAGGCATCCATGTCAGTCCTCTTTCAGGTGCTCCAGGTGGTGAATGTCCATGTTGTCGAACTGCTCCCGGATCTGGAACAGGAACACGCCCAGGATCAGGACGCCGCCCAGCACCGCCAGGGCGACACCAAGTTCGACGATCATCGGCATGCCGTTGGTCGCCGCCGTCGCCGCAAAGAACAAGCCGTTTTCCATGGTCAGGAAACCGATCACCTGCGGGACCGCCTTCGAGCGTGTGATCATCATCATCAGGGACAGGAGGATGCAGGCCAGCGCGATGCCGAGCGTGCCGCGCGCCACCGACGAAGACAGCTGCGAGATCGGCAGCGCCAGGTTGAAGGCGACGATCACGAGCACGATGCCGACCAGCATCATGGTCGGGACGTTGATCAGCGGTTCCACGTCCCACCGGACATTCAAGCGGTGGATCAGCTTGTACAGGATCCACGGGATCAAGACCACTTTCAGGCAAAAGGTCAGGCCGGCCGAGACGTAAAGGTGCGTGTCGTGCGTGGCGAATGCCGCCACCGTCGCTGCGGCCACCAGCGTCGCCCCGTGCAGCGTGAACAGGTGGATCAGCGACAGAATCCGGCGCTGGGCGAGCATCGCAAACGTCAGCAGGAGCAGCAGTGCCGCGAACAGGTTCAGGAGTTGCGGTGCGTAGGCGGCCATCCTAGGCTCCCAACAAGAAGTGCACGAGCATGCCGATGACCGCCAGCAGAAACGCGAAGGTCAGGAATTCCGGCACCCGGAAGATCCGCATCTTCGCGCTCAGCGCCTCGATCAGCGCCAGCGCCGCACCGCCGATGGCCAGCTTGAGCGCCAGCACCGGCAGCGCCAGCAGCAGTGCCGCCGGGTGGCCGGCTTCGGCAATGCCCCACGGGAAAAACAACGCGATGCCGATGCACGAATAGGCGAACAGTTTCAGGCTGGCGGCCCATTCCACCAACGCGAGATGGCGCCCGGAATATTCGAGGATCAGCGCCTCGTGGATCATGGTCAGTTCCAGATGCGTGGCCGGATTGTCGACCGGGATGCGGGCGTTTTCGGCGAGCGACACCATGGTGAAGGCGATGCCGGCGAAGGCCAGGCTCGGATAGATCGCCAGTTGGCGGTGCACAAGGCTTTCCACCATGGTTGGCAGCTGCGTCGATTGCGTGATCAGCGAGGCGGAAAACAAGACCATCAGCAGCGCCGGCTCGGCCAGGAAGCCGACCAGCATTTCGCGTCGCGCGCCGAGCGTGCCGAATGCCGTGCCGATATCCATGGCAGCCAGCGCGATGAAGACCCGTGCCAGCGCCAGCAAGCCGACCAGCGCGATCGCATCGGCGGCCGGCGACAGCGGCAAATCGGTTGACAGCGTCGGCGTGATGCCGCATGCCAGCGTCATGCATCCGAACACGACATACGGCGCCCCGCGAAACAGCGGCGTCGCATGTTCGGCCAACACCGATTCCTTGTAGAACAGCTTGTGCAACAGGCGGTATGGCTGGAACAGGCTCGGTGCGCGCTTGTTCTGCAGCCAGGCGCGGCACTGGTTGATCCATCCCGTCAGCAAGGGGGCGGCGGCCAGTGCCAGGACGATTTCCAGCAATTGTGACAAGGGACCGAACAGCGCGCTCATCGATATACCACCAGCAAGAGAAGCAGGAGCGTGGCAAAACTGTAGAGCAGATAGACCGCGATGCGGCCGTGCTGCAGCAAGCCGGCCACGCGCGCCAGGCGCTCGGTGGCCAGGATGATCGGCCGGTAGACCCATTGCCAGAACGGATCCTCGACCGTCACCTGGTAACGCGGCGCCTTGTCGAATGCCGTGGGCAGTTCGCGCGTCATCCGGAAGAACGGCCGGAAGATTTCGCGGATCGGTTGCCCGAAGCCTTCTGCCGTATCCTGCATGCGCGCAGTGACGATGGGGTAACCGCAACTCCAGGGAATGGCGCGCCGGAAACGCCCATGATAGAGCCGCCGGACGAGCAGGTACGCGAGCAGGCAACATGCCAGCAGGATCGCGACGAAGACCGCCGGTGCGTAGCTGGCGCGCTCGGGCGCCACTGGCGCCAGCAGCCACCAGCCCTGACGCGCCACGGCGCTCGCCAGGCCATCGCCGACCAGCGGGTGCGTGATGCGGTCCAGCAGCTGGATGAGTTGCACCGGGAATAAACCGAGGCCGAGACAGGCAGCCACCAGCCAGCCGAAGGCCAGACGCTCCCAGGCATCGGCATCATGCGCTTCACGCAGTTTGTCCTCGCGTGGCTGCCCTAGGAAAATTACGCCGAAGAACTTGACCATCAGGTAACCGGCCAAGGCACCGACCAGGGCGATGACCGCCGCCACGATCGGGACCAGCATGTTGAGGAAGGAATTCGGCAAGCCGGGCGTAAACAGGAAGCTCTGCAGCAGCAGCCACTCGGCGACAAAGCCACCGAGGGGCGGCAGGCCGGCGGCAGCCAGCGCCCCGACCAGCGCCGCCCATGCGGTCCACGGCATGAAGCGCATCAAGCCGCCCAATCGCCCGAGGTTGCGCTGGCCGGTCGCATGCAGTACGGTCCCGGTGCCGAGGAACAGCAGGCTCTTGAATGCGCCATGGCTGGCCACATGGTAGAGCGCGGCGGTCAATGACAGCGCGGCCAGGCTCGCCATGCCGTAGGCGTGAAACAGGATGGCCAGGCCGATGCCGGCGAAGATCAGCCCGATATTCTCGATCGACGAATACGCCAGCAGCCGTTTCATGTCGGTCTGGACGGTGCCGAGCACGACGCCGAACAAGGCGGTGGCCAGCCCGATCGCCAGCGTGGCGCCGCCCCACCACCAGAGTTGGAAATGCAGCAGGTCGAAGGTCACGCGCAAGACGCCGTAGACGCCGGTCTTCAAGACGAAGGCGCTCATCAGGGCCGAGATCGGCGACGGCGCGGCCGGATGCGCCTCGGGCAGCCAGACATGCAGCGGCAAGATCCCCGCCTTGGCACCGAAACCGAACAAGGCGAGGAAAAAGGCGATGGCGCCCCAGAACGCATCGAGGTGCTGGTGGCGCATGTTGGCGAAGGTGTAATCGCCGGTATTGGCCTGCAATAATCCGAAGCACAACAACAGTGCCAGCGCGCCGACATGGGAGATGATCAGGTACAGGAAACCGGCGCGCCGCACTTCCGGGAGCCGGTGGTTGGCGATCACCAGCAAGGTCGCGCTCAGCGTCATGGTTTCCCAGGCCACCATGAAGACATAGGCGTCATCGGCAATCAATAATAGCGCCATGCTGGCCAGGCACGCATGATATTCGAGACACAGCAGCCCGGGTGACGTGCCTTCGCCCTGGCGGAAATACCCGGCCGAAAACAGCGATACGCCGGTGCTGACGACGCCGAACACGAGCAGGAAAAATGACGCGAGCGGATCGAGCCGTAGATGGAACGGCAGGCCCGGCAGGCCAAGCCGCAGCACGGCCGACTGCGCCGCGCCGAAACAACCGGCCAGCCCGGCGATGCCGAGCGTCACCGCGAGCATGGCGCCCAAGGGAAACAAGACATGCGCCACGAACCGGGTACGCTTCAAGGTGGCCAGTCCGACTACGCCGATCACCAGCCAACCGGACACCACCAGCAGTATCCCGTCCATTGCCATCGTTTCCGTCACCAAGGACTCCTTCACGACACGCGACATTGCGATCCGTCAGCCATGGCGACGCGTCCGCGGACGGTACGTCGCAGGTAGGTTGTGGGACGGGATAAGGCAGCATGCTCGCCCTTGCGGCTGACGCGAGGGGCACGCGTAAAATGATAATTTCATTATAATACCAGCCTTATCAATTGCATAGAGCATGATCATGGAAGCAAAAACGGCCCGGCAGACCATCCTGATCGATCCGGCGAAGAAGCAGGCCTTGCAGGACTGGTGCGCCAGCCAGGATGTGACGCCTTCGCAGGTGGTGCGCCGCTTGATGCGCGACTACCTGGCGCAATACGGTGTCGACGCCGGGGCGGGGCGCGTGGACGAGGCGAGACCTGACCTGCCCACAGCAGCCTGATCGGCCGGCGCTGACGTAGCCTGGAATTGTTTCCGGAGTCGGCGCACGCGCAACGCGATATCTTCGAGCACCGGAACGGCCGCCAGGGCCGACAGCAGCAGCGCCAAGGGAATGGTCGATGCAAAACCGATGCACTTGAAGCCGATTGCACCAGCCACGCCGCCGACAAAGAACATCGTCAGCAACCACAGCAACAGCTTGATCCTGCTGCGATTGGCCACGACCATGGGCCGGGTCGAGTGCGCGCGTTCGATATTCCAGTAACACAGCTTGCCCAGCTCGATGCCGAGGTCGGTGACCAGGCCGGTGACATGGGTGGTGCGGATTTCGGCATGGGAAATCTTCGTGATGATGGCATTTTGCAAGCCCATGACAAAGCACAGCAACATGACGGTCATGGACACGAACAACCCGATGCGCGCTGCCAGATTCGCCCCCAGCATGCCGAAGCACAGGAGCAGCAGCGCCTCGAGCAGCAACGCCAGCGCATACTCGCTCTGCAGCCGCTTACGCCGTCCCCAATTGATCAGGACCGCCGAACAGGCGGCGCCGCCTGCAAACGACAGGATTGCTCCCACGCCTGCGAGCGCGACCGATGTCTCGCCCAGCGTCAGGCTATCGGCCACGGAGGAGACGATGCCGGTCATGTGCGACGTGTATTGATGCACGACCAGGAAACCGCCGGCATTCGTGGCGCCCGCCACAAAGCTCAAGGTCAGGCCGAGATGCTGGTTGGCTAGCGTGGTGCGGCGCCTGCCGGACAATCGGCGTAAAAAATGGATGGCCATAATCGATCGTTACCTTTCCGTCGCCGACGCGGCAGCAGTGCGTGCGCAGATCATGTCGGTGTGCGGAGGGTCGAAGGAGAATGGGGGCAGGGCGCATGGATCGAGGGCACGTGCGAGCGCATTCCGTGCCGTTGTTCGAGGATGCGTTGCGCGGTCGGACGCAAGGGAACGGGATGCAGCAACTCCAGTTTGTCGATACGGCTCGTCAACAGATGGTCCGGCACCTGCAATACGGCTCCCTTGCCGGCAAACACCACCTTGTTCGAGGAATCGATCGCCTGGACCACCACGAGGTTGCCCTGAAATGCGATATGGATCCGGTCGATCAACCGCTGCGTCTCCGCCATGTCGCCGAGCAGGTTGACCACCATCATGCCGCCCGGGGTCAAGGCTTGATAACAATCGCCATAAAAGCGCTCGCTGCAGAGCTGGGGCGGCTGACCGCGGCGGTCGAACCCATCGACCATCAAGACGTCGAACCGGCTGCTGGCCTGGCGCACGAACTCCGCGCCGTCCATGCAATGCACCTCCAGGCGTTCGTCGTCCGGCGGAATCCGGAATTGCGCGCGCAGCGCGATGACTTGCGGGTCGATCTCCGCCGCCGCGACGACCGCGCCCGATACATACCGGTGGCAAAACTTGACCAGCGATCCACCGCCCAGACCGATGACGCCGATGGCCTTGGGGGTGGGATTGAACAGCAGGAAGCCCATCATCGACTGCGTATAGCCCAGGACCAGATCGTCCGGGTGTTCCAGCGACATTTCGCTTTGCAAGGCAAACACATCGAATAGCAGGGACAGGGAATCGCGCTTCTGGTCCAGGATCGGCTTGCCGGTCCTGGACAAGGCGACCAGTTGCGTGAAATGGGCGGTCAGCGTGCCGATACAGGCAGGCGTGGGCGGCATATTTTTGACATGCAGCAGCGATTCGACGACATGGCGCAAGCGCGGCATGAGCGCCGGCGGAGGCAAGGGCACCGCGCCGCACGCAGCCAAGTGCGCCATGCTGTGCCGCACCCGCAAATCAAACATCGGGGGCGGTCGTTCGAACTCGACCCGTCGGTATGGCATGAATTATTACACTCGCATGATAATGTAATGTGAATGTAAATAGCGTATCATGTGCGGCTGGTGGGCGTCCAGTCCGTTAGTCGCGAGGGCGACCCACGAAGACGGCACTACAGATTCTGGAGGAAGTGATTTTGGAAATTGCAAAAGCGCAGGACGCGCATGATCTAATGCGAAGCGAAAGCGCAAGTGCATGGCAGCCTGGCCAAGGCCGGCCTTCACGAGTTCTCCGGGCAGTCGAGCTAGCCGATGATTTTGGCAAGGTATTGGCGTTGTGCTGTCCCGCCGTCACGCCGGCCGGCGACACGGCAAGTCAGCCGCCACGCCTGCTGGGTGCGGCAGTACAGCGCTTGATCGAGGTCAGCAGGAAATTTTTTCTGGAAGACGGGAATTGATGTGCGTACCCGATGCCTCGAGCGCGCAGGGGCGAAGCGCTGAGGTGCTTATTTGGACGGAGCCTTGATCTTGATCTTGGTCGCGTAGTCGACCTGGTGGCGCTCCAGGTATTCCCGGATCAATTGGCGAATCACCTGCGACGGCGTCAAGTCCTGCAGCGCACACAGTTCCTCGAAGGCCTTCTTTTTGACAGGATCGATCAGGACCGTCAGCCGGGCGGTTTTGGATTCCATCTTGATGGCATCGCCTTTAATGATAATGTCATTATCATTATACAGGCGTTCCTCCGATTCTGGGCGCTGTGCAAGCGCGACCAATTCCCTGGATGATTGAAGTCGCCGGGAACGTGCCGCGGATGGCCATCGTGCATGCGCGTCCCCGGGCTCAGGTCAGGCCGCCTGGTCGCAGGGCTTCAGGATGCGTTCGTGCAGTTCCGGTTCGGCGTCGAGGTACATCTTGACGACCGTGGACGTGCGCGTGCCGTAGCCGGGAATCTCGATGCAGACGGCGGACAGCTGGCGTTCCAGGTCGATCGGGACGCCTGTGTCGGGCAGGCGCATGTCGGGCGCGCGCGTCGTGTCGGCCAGCATCTCGAAATACGCTTCTTCCGGTGCGCCCTGCAGCAGCAGGCTCGCGAACGTGGCCTTGGTGCGCACGACCTTGGGCCAGGGCGCGTCCAGCAGGCTGTTCGACACGCCGTAGATGCCCGGTTCCAAAGCCTTGCCGTTGCGCGGGTCGGCGCCCGCCCGGTTCGAGAACCAGTACATGCCCTCGCGGTCGCCCAGGATCAGGTTGAAGCCGTTGTATGCGTGCGCGCTGCCGGCAATCCGGTCGAGGTAGGCCGGCGCATCGAGGTCGCCCTTGAGGAAGTCGGCCACGAGGGCGCCGCGCGTGGGCGCGTCCGTGCGCCGTTCGTCGGGAGCGCGGATGTTCGTGAGCGCGGCGAATTTCGGGCCGTGCGGGCCGGTCTTCGTCACGCCCATCCAGCTGCCGCCGCCCTGCAGGTCGCGGCCGGCGATGATGTTCGGCGCGTCGGGCCATGGGCCGGCCGGCGTGGCCGGGCGGTCATAGTATTCGTCGCGGTTGGCGCAGGCGACCAGCGGCAGGCCGGGGATCACGCGCCATGCAAAAACGATCAGGCACATGGTGTCAGGTCCGTAAAGATTTCGGCACGGCGCGGCCCATCGATGAGGCCCGCGATATCCGCGCCGTTCGCGGCGATGTCCAGGCGCGCGGGAAAGTCCGCAGTGACTCCCGGGTAGACTTCCATCCAGGTCTGCAGGCCGTCGCGCGTCTCGGGGCGGCGTTTCAGCTGCGGCTGCACGCCGTGCTGCTGCGCCACCTGCGCCTGCAGTGCGCGCACGCGCGGCGCCAGCGCGGCGGCATCCCGCTCGCGTACCTTGTAATAGACGTACAGGTCGATCATGCGTCGATGCTGTCGATCGGATACGGCAGCGGCAGGAAGTCGAGCTTCGTGCCGCCCGCGGAGCCGTGACGGACGTCGCCTTCCAGCGCGGCCAGCTTGATCTCGGCGAGTACATCTGCGCCGCCGGCTCCGTTCGGCGCGGCGTTGACGATCATGCCCGACGGCTGGTCGGGATCGTCGACGGAATACACTTCGTCGCCGGCGCGTGCGGCCGCATCGGCCAGCGTGGCCAGCACCATGCGGCGTTTCAGCTTGCCCAGGTACTGGCTGCGGGCGACGATTTCCTGGCCCGGATAGCAGCCCTTCTTGAAATTGACGCCGCCGAGCAGCTCGTAGTTGATCATCTGCGGCACGAACTGTTCCTGCGTCGGCTGGGTGATCTGCGGCACGCCCGCGTGGATGGACGCCAGCCGCCACGCGGCGTTGCCGCCCAGCGCGAGCGTGTCCCGCAGCCGGGGCAGGGCCTCGATGGCGGTGTCCGGCGTCGTCAGCCACAGGTAGCGGGGATGGCCGAGCGCGTCGGCCAGGCGGATCACGGTGCCGGCTGCGCCGTCGACCCTGGCGTAGGGCGCTTCCGGCAACGCGCCGGCGCAGGCGCGCAGGGCGCTTGCCGCGGCCGCGCCGCCGAGGCCGAGGACGGCGGTGTTCCGTGGTTCGTCGGTGGCGTCGCGCAACTTCGCTTTCGCGCGCAGCACGAACATCGTCAGGCGCTTCTGCAGCGGTGCCTGGATGGCGCGCGGCAGCTGCAGGTAGACGGCATCAAGGTCGCGCCACATCAGGAACGTGGCCTGCAGCCGGCCTTTCGGCGTGCAATAGCCGGCCAGCCGGGCCTCGGTCGTGCCGAGGTGCTCGACGTCGTTCGTGAGCTGGTTGTGCAGGAAGCTGGCGGCGTCCTCACCGGCGACGGCGATCAGGCCCAGGTCGGTGACCGTGGCGACGAAGCCTTGTGCGAGGTCGGCGGTGGCGAGCACGCGCCCGAAATCTTCGATCTCCGTCGGGCTATCGGGATGGAAACGGGCGGCCTGGGTGGCGAGGTGGGCTATCCAATTGTTCATGACACGAATTATTTCCTGTTTGGGCAGTATCGGCTTTATGATTACGGCCTCATTATAAGATCGCCTCGGAAAACGCGCCGACGAGGGCGCAAAACCAAGAACACAGCACAGCACAGCACAGCATGGCATTCATTAGAAAACTCATCGTCACGGGCGTGGTCGGCCTTGTGGCTGCCGGCGCCGGCTTCCAGTGGTGGAGCAAGCAACCGATCACGCCGGGCAGCGCACCCGTGATCCCGTTCGCCATCACGCAGGGCAGCGGCGTCGCCGGCGCAGCGCAGCAGATGGCGTCGGCCGGCGTGCCCGTCAATACGTTCCTGTTCGGGATGCTGGCGCGCGTCACCGGCAAGGCCAGCCAGATCAAGGCGGGCAGCTACGAGCTGAAGCCGGACACGACCCCGCGCCGCCTCCTGACCCAGCTCGTGCGCGGCGAGTTCGCGCAGGAATCGCTGACCATCATCGAAGGCTGGACGTTCCGCCAGATGCGCCAGGCCGTCGACACCGCGCCCAACCTGAAGCATGAGACTTTGAGGCTGTCCGACCAGGACTTGCTGGCGAAGATAGCCCCGCAGTACAAGGCGCCGGAGGGCCTGTTCTTCCCCGATACCTACCTGTTCGCGAAGGGCGCGAGCGACCTGTCGGTCTACAGGCAGGCGCACGAAATGATGATGAAGCGCCTGCAGGCCGCGTGGGACAAGCGCGATCCGGGCCTGCCCTACACCGACCCGTACCAGGCGCTGATCATGGCGTCGCTGGTCGAAAAGGAAACGGGCCAGAAAAGCGAGCGGGCGATGATCGCCGGTGTGTTCGTGAACCGCCTGAAGACCGGGATGCTGCTGCAGACCGACCCCACCGTCATCTATGGCATGGGCGACAAGTACGACGGCAAGATCCGCAAGAAGGACCTCGAGACGGACACGCCGTACAATACCTATACGCGCGCGGGCCTGCCGCCGACGCCGATCGCCCTGCCGGGCGTGCAGTCGCTCGCGGCGGCGACGGCGCCCGCCAGGACGGAGGCTTTGTATTTCGTCTCGCGCAACGATGGCACGAGCCATTTTTCGGTGAACCTGACCGAGCATAACAAGGCCGTCAACCAGTACCAGCGCAACCAGGCGCCCCGTTGATCACGAATGAACCCAATGAATGAACACGATGCCACCCGCGGGCGCTTCATCACCTTCGAAGGCATCGACGGCGCCGGCAAGTCGACGCATATCGGCTACGTCACGGCGCTACTGAAGGCGGCGGGCAAGACCGTCGTCTCGACGCGCGAACCGGGCGGCACGCCGCTGGGCGAAAAACTGCGCGAGCTGGTGCTGCACGAAAGGATGCACCTCGAGACCGAGGCGCTGCTGATGTTCGCCAGCCGGCGCGAGCACGTGGCGCAGGTGATCGAACCCGCGCTCGCGCGCGGCGAGTGGGTCTTGTCCGACCGCTTCACGGATGCCAGCTTCGCCTACCAGGGCGGCGGGCGCGGACTCGATCGCGCGAAACTCGACGCCCTGGAACAATGGGTGCATCCGCACCTGCAGCCGGACCTGACCTTGTTGTTCGACGTCCCGCTGGACGTCGCGCGCGCCCGCCTCGATGCCACGCGCACGCTCGACCGGTTCGAGGCGGAGCAGGCCGATTTCTTCGCGCGCGTGAAGGGCGAATACCTGCGCCGCGCCGCCACGTCCGGCGGGCGCATCGCCGTCATCGATTCCACGCAGGCCATCGACGACGTGCGCGCCGCGCTCCGTTCCACTTTGGAGACATGGTTGTGAGTATCTACCCCTGGCAGGAGGATGCCTGGGCGCGCCTGCAGGTGATGCGCGCGCGCCTGCCGCACGCCATCCTGTTCCATGGCCCGGCCGGCATCGGCAAGGCCGACTTCATCGAAGCCTTTGCGCAGGCGCTGCTGTGCGAAAACGTGCGTCCGGACGGTCATGCATGCGGCACCTGTGCGTCGTGCGGCTGGTTCGTCCAGGGCAATCACCCGGATTACCGGCGCGTGCGCCCGGAGGCCCTGGAGGACGAGCTCCCGGCGGCCGAGGGAGAAGATGCCCCGCCCGAAGAAAAGAAAACGAAGTCGAAAACGGCGTCGAAAGAGATCAAGATCGAGCAGGTGCGCGCGCTGGCCGATTTCATGAATATCTCGACGCACCGCCAGGGCTTGCGCGTCGTCGTGCTGTATCCGGCCGAGGCGCTGAACATGCCGGCCTCGAACGCGCTGCTGAAGACGCTGGAAGAACCGCCGCCGGGCACCGTGTTCCTGCTGGCATCGAATGGGCTCGACCGGCTGCTGCCGACGATCCTGTCGCGCTGCCGCAAGTTCGCGCTGCCCATGCCCGACCATGCCCAGGCGCTCGCCTGGCTGGAGGCGCAGGGCGTACAGGATGCGGACGGCTGGCTGCGCGAGCAGGGCGGTGCGCCGCTGGCGGCGCTCACCCAGGCCGAGACCGGCAGCCGCGAGGAACTGGACGGTTTGTTGCAGGTGCTCGCGCAACCCAGCGTCGATGCCGCGTTGCGCAGTGCCGACAAGTTGAGCAAGGCGCCGCTCGCCGCGCTTGTTGCATGGCAGCAGCGGTGGCTGTATGACGTGTTTTCGTACAAGCTATCCGGCGTGATCCGGTATTATCCGAGATATCAGCGGGAACTGGCCGTGCTGGCCGGGCGTGTGCACGTGGCTGATTTAATGCAGGCAATCAAATCCACGAACGAGCGCCGCGCCGTCGCCGACCACCCTTTGTCTCCGAAGTTGTTTGTCGAAGACATGTTGCTTGATTACACGTCGCGCTGCGGCCCATGATGAAAGGATGATGATGAGTGTAACGCCGAACGGACCGATCAGCGGCTTGGCCGCCGATCCGAATGCGCCGCAACCCGCGCGGCCGTCCGTGCTGTCGCTCGCCATCAAGGAAAAGGCCGCCCTGTACGCGGCCTATATGCCGTTCCTGAAGAACGGCGGCATGTTCGTGCCGACGAACAAGCCGTACAAGATCGGCGACGAGATCTACCTGATCCTGTCGCTGATGGACGACCCCAACAAATACCCGATCGCCGGCAAGGTCGCGTGGATCACGCCGCCCGGCGCGAACAACAACAAGGCGCAGGGCATCGGCGTGCACTTCCCGGCCGACGAGACCGGGCAGCGCGCCCGGCTGCGCATCGAAGAAATCCTCGGCGCCGCGCTGCGCTCGTCGCGCGCCACGCATACCCTGTAGCAAAAGTTTCAATATGCCGTCCTACGTACACCGTCTCGCCCGTCGGGATGATCTGGCCGTCATCGTCGATATCTATAATTCCACCATCGCGTCGCGCGAAGTCACCGCCGATACGGAACCGGTCACCGTGCAATCGCGCGAGGGCTGGTTCGACGAACACACGCCGGAGCGCCGTCCCCTGTGGGTGATCCACGATGCGGCCGACACGTCGGACGAGCCGGCCGTGATCGGCTGGTGCTCGTATTCGAATTTCTATGGCCGGCCCGCGTATTCGGGCACGGCGGAGCTGTCGATCTATATCGCCGAAGCCTGGCGCGGCAAGGGTATCGGAGGGTATTGCCTGGAGCAGGCGATGGCGTTTGCGCCCAACATCAACGTGCATACGCTGCTGGGTTTCATCTTCGGCCATAACGCGCCCAGTCTGGGGCTGTTCCGTAAATACGGCTTCGACACGTGGGCGCATTTTCCGCGCGTGGCGAATCTCGACGGCATCGAGCATGATCTGATCATTCTCGGAAAGCGGGTGACCTGAAACGTTTGGTGGGCACAGGGTGCCCACCAATGCATTCGCGTACAATATCGGGATGTATATCGATTCCCACTGCCACATCAATTTCCMGGAACTGGCCGCGCGGATGCCGGAGATCCTGGCCAAAATGGCCGAGAACAAGGTGACGCACGCCCTGTGCGTTTCCGTCGACTTGCCGGAATTTCCCAGTGTGCTCGCGCTGGCCGAGCAATACCCGCATATTTATGCCTCCGTCGGCGTGCACCCCGACTACGAAGACACGCCTGAGCCCACCGTCGCGCAGCTCGTCGAGCTGGCCGATCACCCGAAGATCATCGCGATCGGCGAGACGGGCCTGGACTATTACCGCCTGGAAGGCGACCTCGAATGGCAGCGCGAGCGCTTTCGCACGCACATCCGCGCGTCGCGCGAGACGAAGAAGCCGCTGATCATCCACACGCGGTCCGCCAGCGCCGACACGATCCGCATCATGCGCGAAGAGGGCGCGGGAACGGATCGGGGCGGCGTCGCCGGCGTCATGCACTGCTTCACCGAATCGCTCGACGTGGCGCAGGCCGCCATCGAGATGGGGTTCTATATTTCGTTCTCCGGCATCGTGACGTTCAAGAGCGCGAAGGAGCTGCAGGCGGTGGCGCGCGCGCTGCCGCTGGACCGCATCATGATCGAGACCGATTCGCCGTATCTCGCGCCCGTGCCTTACCGCGGCAAGATGAACGAGCCGGGCTATGTGGCGCACGTGGCGGAATACCTCGCCACCCTGAAGGACGTGTCGCTGCGCGAGATCGCCGACCGAACCACCGAGAATTTCTTCAACCTGTTCCAGTCCGCCAAGGTGACTGCATGATGCGCCGTACCGTACTCCGATCGCTCCTGCTCGTGGCCGCGATGGCGGCCGGCATTGCCCCCGTCGCTGCCGCAACCGGTGCCCAGACCGCCGACTTCTTCCGCGCCGTGCAGATGGACGATCCACGCACCGTGCAGTCGCTGCTGGGCACCGTGGATCCGAACGCGGTGAATCCGATCGGCGGCGAACCGGCCGTCGTACTGGCCGTGCGCGAAGGTTCGATGCGCGTGCTCGACGTGCTGCTGCGCCATCCGGGCACGAACGTCGACGCCCAGGCCATGAACGGCAATACGGCGTTGATGATGGCTGCGTTCAAGCAGAACAAGCCGGCCGCCGAGGCGCTGATTGCGAAGGGCGCCGCCGTCAACCGTCCCGGCTGGACACCGCTGCACTATGCGGCCGCCAGCGGCGACGTCGACATCGCGCAGCTGCTGCTTGCGCGCGGTGCCCGTATCGACGCGGTGTCGCCGCCCGCGAGCGGCAAGTACACGCCGCTGATGATGGCGGCACGCGAAGGCCACGAGGATTGCGCGAAGTTCCTGCTCGGCCAGGGCGCCGATCCGCAGCTGAAGAACGGCGAAGGACTCACGGCGGCGCAGATCGCGCAAAAGGCCGACCACGCCGGCATCGCCGCCGCGATCGACCAGCGCGTCAAGCGCGGCCACTGAACGACGCCGGGGCGGACGCGGGGACGGGCATGTCCGGCCCCGTGTCGCACTTGCGGACGCGCTTCGTCGCATACATCCCGGCATCCGCGTGCATCAAGAGCGTCTCGACCTGGTCCGCATGGTCCGGGAACAGCGCGATGCCGATGCTGGCGCCGATGAACAGCGGCGCGCACAGGGTCGGCACCGGCTGTGCCAGCGCGGCGCGGATCTTGGCGGCGCAGTGCTCGGCGTCCTCGGGCGCGTGCAGGTCCTCCAGCAACAACACGAATTCGTCGCCGCCGAGGCGGGCCACGGTGTCCGACTCGCGCGCGCATTCGACGAGCCTCGCCCCGACCTCGCGCAGCAGCGCATCGCCGGCGGCGTGGCCGTGGCGGTCGTTGACCTGCTTGAAATCGTCGACGTCCACATACAGCAGACCGAGGCGCGACTGGCAGCGCCGCGCGCGCGCGACGGCCGTGCGGATACGGTCGAAGAACAGGCGGCGGTTCGGCAGCCCGGTCAATTCGTCGTAGCAGGCGAACCGCATCAGGTCGTCGTGCAGGCGCTTGCGCTCCAGCGCCAGCCCCACCTGGGCCGCGACGAAGTGCAGCAGGCCGCGGTCGGCCGCGGAATAGCCGGTGCGGGCGCGATCGTGCAGCAGCAGCGCGCCGATCGTGCCGGACGGGCCTTTCAGTTCGATCATGAGCCACGCCGTCACGCGGCCGCCCGCGACGTGGCGCACGGCGTCCGGCGCGAGCGCGTCCGGTGTCGAGGCCCTCGTGCGCCAGCGCGCCAGGCACGCACGCGAGGGCAGGCGGCTGCGTTCGTCGTGGTCGCGTCGGTAGATCACCTTGAAGCCCTGCTGCGGCGTCGGATCCGTGACGACGATCATCCCGGGTGCACCCACCATCCGGTCGAGGATGCCGTGGATCTCGGCACACAGGCCGACCAGGTCGCCGGCCTGGTAGGCGGCTTCCGAAATCGCATAGGTGGCCGCCTGGCGCCGCTCGGCGCGCTTGCGGGCGCTGATGTCGCGGGCGACCCCCAGGCGCAGGCCGAGGTCGGCGATCCGGCGCGCCGACCACATGACGTCGATCCAGCGCCCGTCCTTGTGCACATAGCGGTTCTCGAAGCCCACGCGATCCTGTCCCGCTTCCACGCGCACGACTTCGGCGCGGGTCTGGTCGCGGTCTTCGGGCACGACGAAATCGAGGATGCTTCGTCCGATCAGTTCCATGGGACGGTAGCCGAGCATCCGTTCGCAGCCAGCGCTGACGTCGACGATGACGTCATTCCGGTCCACGAGAAATACAACGTCCAGCAACAGATCGGCGATGTTTGCCGACAAGGAACGAATCGAATGGACCATGGTGACCGGCGGCAATGTTGAGTGATGGGAAAATACTAACATTCGCCGTCGGAAAAATGCCAAGGAATTTCGTTCCAAATTGCATAACTGTTCCTTCGATCCGACAAACTGGACCGCAAAGCCCCGTCAGCTCAGCCCTTTAGTTGCCTAATTGCATGGACATAATGCAGCCTGAGTCCAATCATGGTGAGGAACCAATGCTGAACGAACGCGAAATCGAGAGCTGCTACCTGGGGCAGTTCATCCCGGTCCACTACCATCACAACATGCTGATGGACCAGAACCGCATGCACAGCTTCAAGTCCGCGATCTACCATGCCGTCAAGCCGGGCATGAAGGTGCTCGAACTGGGGGGCGGCACGGGTGTGCTGTCGTTCTTCGCGGCCCAGAATGCCGACAAGGTATACTGCGTCGAGTTCAACCCGGACATGGTGCGCGAGGCGCGCCGTTTCCTCGCCATGAACCCGAACGGCCACAAGGTCGAGGTGATCCACGCGGACGCCTTCGAATACCTGCCGCCGGAACCCGTCGACCTCGTGATCTGCGAAATGATCCATGTGGGCATGCTGCGCGAGAAGCAGGTCGAGGTCATCGAATCGTTCAAGCGGCGCTACCTGGCCCGCTTCGGCGGTCCGTTGCCGATCTTTATGCCGGAAGCCGTCATCATGGCCGCTCAGCCGCTGCAGGTCGAATACGACTTCGAAGGCTTTTACGCGCCGATCGTGCAGTTCCAGCCGACCAACGTGATCTATCCCGGCACCGTCGAACTGGCGCAGCCGGGCGTGTACTCGGTCATGGACTTCAGCCAGCCCGTGGGCGACGCCATCGCCTGGGAAGGCCAGTTCCGCATGGAACAGGGCGGCCGCCTGAACACGCTGCGCTTCATCACGAAGAACGTCCTGTCGATCGTCGAGGAACGCGGCACGACGATCGACTGGCTCAACCATTACATGATGCTGCCGCTAGCGACGCCGCTGGACGTGCAGGCCGGCGACATCGTCCAGGTGAGCTTCGCCTACCGCGCGGGCGGGTCGATCCCGTCGCTGGAAGCCTCGATGCGGGCCGACGTGGTCGTCCGTGCGGGCGAGCCGGTGCGCGCGCCGGAGCCGGCGTTCGCCTGATACGAGCCTGTTCGGGCCGGACGTCCGCGACGTCCGGCGAGTCCGCGGCGGCGCCGTTCGCCCCTGGTTTTGCCCCGTCCATCCGCCGCCTGCGGCCGTCCATCGCAGAGCCATTGCAGCCGGGCGTCCAGCCAACTACAGTCACAGCATCGGGCCCGTTCGGCCCCCGTCCGATCCAAGGAGCTGGCGATGCTGGGTTTCCTCGTGTGGTTGCTGTTACTATTCCTTTGCTGGCCGATCGCGCTGCTGGCGCTCGTGCTGTATCCCGTCCTCTGGCTCGTGCTGTTGCCGTTCCGGTTGCTGGGGATCGGCGTGGAGGCCGTGTTCGAGTTGCTGCGGGCCATCGTGATGTTGCCGGCGCGCGTCCTTGGAGGCGGCGTCGGACGCTGAAACGTTGACGTACGGCCAGTGTGCGCCGATTAACAGACGGTAATTCACCGTTCGCCTATCGTCCCATACTGATGGCTTTCATCCGAGAGTCATGCTTTTAAAGGAAATGACATGCGCCTGGACATCTACCGCAGAGCCGAACACGACGGCAAATTCTCCTACCTGGCCGTCCCCGAGACCCGTAACATTCCCGAGGAAG
>NZ_JBFUDR010000087.1:0-21359 GCF_056404615.1 Massilia sp. P2_C2
ACATTGAAGGAATTGCTGGACGAGCTCGACCCGGACGAGTTCTGGCGCATCCACCGCTCCGCGCTCGTGCGCGTGGACGCCATCGCCGAGGTCAAGCGCGACCTGCGCGGCCTTGCGCGTCAGAATTACCGTCACGACACGCCATGGCGATCATGGCTGGCGCCGTACGCTACAATCTCGTCCCCACGCATACCTTCACGTCAGCGCCAAGGCGCAAGCGTAACATGCTAGCGCACGACTATTAACTCAGGCGCGCGTGGAAACTAGATGTTGAAAGTCTAGGGCGCCGCAGTCACGCTTTTGCTTCAATGGAGTTTAATTGCGTACCGGCACCATGTCGTCCCGTGCCGGGGAATCCCAGCCGCCGCCCAGCGCGCGGATCAGCGCGACGGTCGTCAGCGCCCGGTCGCCGCGCAGTTGCACGGCGCTGCGTTCGACGTTGGCCAAGTTACGCTGTGCGTCCAACACGTCGAGGTAGCTGCCGCGGCCCGCGTCGTACAGCTTTTGCGCGAGGTCGGCCGAGCGCCGCGCCGACAGTACGGCGGCGTCCAGTTCCGCGCCCTGCCCCGCCAGCACGCGAGCGGCCGCCAGATTGTCCTCGACTTCGGCGAACGCGTTCAAGACGCTCTGGCGGTAGGCGCCGACCGCTTCGTCCAGCGCGGCTTCGCTGCGCACGACGTTGGCGCGGTTGCGGCCGCCGTCGATCAGCGGCATGCCGAGTGCGGCGCCCAGCAGCCACGAGCGGCTGCTCCACTTGAAGACGTCGGTGAAACTGGTGCCAACGCCGCCGGCGGCTGCGCTGATGTCGAGCGCGGGGAACATCGCGGAGCGTGCGACGCCGATGCGGGCATTCGCCGCTTCCATCGCGCGCTGGGCGCTGGCGATGTCGGGACGGCGCTCCAGCAACGCGGACGGCAGGCCGACGGGAATCGCCGGCAGCGGTTCCGTGCCGAGCGGGTTGACGGCCGCCGTGAAGTCCGCCGGCGCTTTGCCCAGCAGAACGGCCAGCGCGTGCTCGGCGTCGGCGCGCTGTCTCTGCACGCCGATCGCCTCGGCGCGCGCGGTCGACAGCTCCGTCTTCGCGCGCGACAGGTCGAACTCGCCGATGTCGCCCAGCTCGAAGCGGCGGCCAGTGATGCGCACGCTTTCCTCGCGCAGCGCGACGGTGCGGTTGACCGTGTCCAGCTCCGCGTCCAGTGCGCACAGCCGGAAGTACAGCTGCGCCACGTCGGCCTGCAGCGACAGCAGCACCGAGCGGAACGTCGCCTCGACGGTCGCCGCGTCGCCGCGCGCGGCGGCGACGTTGGCCGAGACGCGGCCGAACAGGTCGACCTCGTAGCTGGCCGTCAGCCGCGCGTGGTAGACGTTGGTGGGCGCGACCGGCGTGCCGGGCGCCTGCGGGGCTTCGATCGGAGACAGGCGCGTGCGCTGCGCGCCGACGTCGACGCCGACCTGCGGGATGCGATCGGCTTCCGCGATACCGGCGATGGCCCTTGCCTGCTTCACGCGCGCCGCGGCCACGGCCAGGTTCTGGTTGTTGGCCGTCGCATCGGCAACGAGCGCGTCGAGCGCGGGGGCGTGGAACACTTTCCACCATTCGCCGCGCGGCTGCGCTTCGGCCGGCTGCGCCGCCTTCCACGTGCTGCCGTCCGGCGCGCGCTGCACTGCTTCCGCCGCCGTGCGGTTCTCTTTAAAAGTGGCCGGCGTGGCGACCGCCGGCTGCCTGAATTCGGGCGTGGTGCAGGCCGCCAGCAGCAGCGCTGCCAGCATGGGCGCTACGCCGCGCGCCATCGTCGATTTGATGTCCATGTCAGTTTCCTTCCAGTGCAGGCGTGTCGTCCAGCGGCAGCGCGCCATGGCCATGGGCAGGCGCATGCTCCGCCACGTGCTTCGGCTTTTCGAAACGCTTGGCCAGGGTGCGCAGCAGGACGTAGAACACCGGCGTCAGGAACAGGCCGAAGAACGTCACGCCCAGCATGCCGGCGAACACGGCGACACCCATCGCGTGGCGCATCTCGGCGCCGGCGCCGTGCGACAGCACCAGCGGCACCACGCCCATGATGAACGCGATCGACGTCATCAGGATCGGACGCAGGCGCAGGCGGCAGGCCTCCAGCGCGGCGGCCACGATGCTGCGGCCATGGTGCTCCAGCTCCAGCGCGAATTCCACGATCAGGATTGCGTTCTTCGATGCGAGACCCACCAGCACGAACAGGGCGATCTGCGTGAAGATATTGTTGTCGCCGCCGGTGAGCTTCACACCGATCAGGGCGCACAGGATCGACATCGGCACGATCAGGATCACGGCCAGCGGCAGGGTCCAGCTTTCGTACTGCGCGGCGAGCACGAGGAACACGAGCAGCACGCACAGCGGGAACACGTAGATCATGGTGTTACCGGCCAGGATGTCCTGGTACGTCAGGTCGGTCCATTCGTACGAGATCCCTTTCGGCAGCGTGGCCTTGACGATTTCCTCCATCGCGGCCTGGGCCTGGCCCGACGACACGCCCGGTGCCGGGCCGCCATTCAGCTCGGCGGCGACGTAGCCGTTGTAGCGCTGCACGCGATCAGGTCCGTAGGTGTCGCGGACCTTCATGAGCGAGGACAGCGGGATCATCTCGCCCTTGTCGTTGCGGACCTTCAGCTGCGCGATCTGCTCGCGCTGCGAACGGAATTGCGCATCCGCCTGCACGCGCACCTGGTACGTGCGGCCGAACTGGTTGAAGTCGTTCACGTACAGCGAGCCCAGGTTGATCTGCAAGGTCTGGTTGATCTCGGCCAGCGGCACGCCCAGCTGCTTGGCCTTCACGCGGTCGACGTCGGCGAACAGTTGCGGCACGTTGATCTGGTAGCCCGAGAACACGCCCATCAGGCGCTTGTCCGTGGCAGCCTTGGCCTGGATGGCCTGCACGGCCTTGTACAGCTCGTCGTAGCCGACGCCGGCGCGGTCCTCGATCATCATCTTGAAACCGCCGGTCGTGCCCAGGCCGTTCACCGGCGGAGGCGACAGCACCATCACGAATGCATCCTCGATCGCACCCATGCGCTTGTTGATCTCGGCGGCGATCGCGTCGGCGCTCTGCGCCTTGCCGGTACGTTCGTCGAACGGTTTCAAGGTGGTGAACACGATGCCGGCGTTCGGCGCATTGGTGAAGCCGTTGATCGACAGGCCCGGGAACGCAACCGACGATTCCACGCCCGGGATTTGCTTGGCCACGTCGGACATCTTGCGGATCACGGCGTCCGTGCGGTCGAGCGAGGCGGCGTCCGGCAGTTGTGCGAAGCCGATCAGGTAGGCCTTGTCCTGCGACGGCACGAAGCCCGGCGGCACGGCCCTGAACATGAAGATGCCGGCGATGGCGAGCAGCACGTACACGCCGAGGGCGGCGCTCTTGCGCTTCAGGACACCCTTCACGCCACTTTCGTAACCATGCGACGAGCGGCCGAAGAAGCGGTTGAAGGCGGCGAAGAAGCGGCCGAACACGGCATCCATGATGCGGGTCAGGCGGTCCTTCGGCGCGTGGTGCGACTGCAGCAGCGCGGCCGACAGCGCCGGCGCCAGCGTGAGCGACGAGAACGCGGAGATCACGGTCGAGATGGCGATGGTCAGCGCGAACTGGCGGTAGAACTGGCCGGTCAGGCCCGACACGAAGGCGATCGGGATGAACACGGCGCACAGCACGAGGGCGATCGCGATGATCGGGCCCGAGACTTCCTTCATCGCCTGTACGGTCGCATCATGCGGGTTCAGGCCGTTGGCGATGTTGCGCTCGACGTTTTCCACCACGACGATCGCGTCGTCCACGACGATACCGATCGCGAGCACGAGGCCGAACAGCGACAGCGTGTTGATCGAGAAGCCGCAGGCGAGCATCACCGCGAACGTGCCGACGACGGATACCGGCACGGCCAAGAGCGGGATCACCGAGGCGCGCCAGGTCTGCAGGAACACGATGACGACGATGGCCACCAGGATCACCGCTTCCAGCAGCGTGTGGATCACGGAGTCGATCGACTCACGCACGAATTGGGTCGGGTCGTACACAATGCTGTATTCGACGCCTTCCGGGAAATCTTTCGACAGCTCCTTCATCTTGGCGCGCACGTCGGACGACAGTTGCAGCGCGTTGGCGTTCGGCGCCTGGAAGATGGGGATGGCCACCGCCGACTGGTTGTCCAGCAGGGCGCGCAGGGCGTACGAGTTCGAGCCCATCTCGAGACGCGCGACGTCCTTCAGCAGCGTGGTCGCGCCGTCGGCATTGGTCTTGATGACGATGTTGCCGAACTCCTCGACCGATTGCAGGCGGCCCTGCGTGTTCACGGTCAGCTGGAAGTCCGCGCCCTTGGCCGGCCCCTGGCCGACGACGCCGGCCGCCACCTGCACGTTCTGCTCGCGGATCGCGTTCACGACGTCGCTGGCGGTCAGGTTGCGGGCGGCGACCTTCTGCGGATCGAGCCAGACGCGCATGGCGTAGTCGCCCGAACCGAACAGCGCGACTTCGCCCATGCCGTTGATGCGTGCCAGTTCGTCCTTGACGTTCAGGGTCGCATAGTTGCGCAGGTACAGGTCGTCATAGCGGCCGTCCGGCGAGCGCAGGTGGACCACCATCGTGATGTTGGGCGAGCTCTTGACCGTGGTGACGCCGATCTGGCGCACCTCGTCCGGCAGGCGCGGCAGCGCGCGCTGGACGCGGTTCTGCACCGCGGTCTCGGCCTGATCGACGTTGGTGCCGATCTTGAAGGTTACCGTGAGCATCAGCGCGCCGTCCGAGGTGTTCTGCGACGTCATGTACAGCATGTTTTCGACGCCGTTGATTTCCTGCTCAAGCGGCGTCGCGACGGTTTCCGCGATGACCTTCGGGTTGGCGCCCGGGTACTGGGCGCGCACCACCACGGAGGGCGGCACGACGTCCGGGTACTCGGAGATCGGCAACTCGAAGATCGAGATGAGGCCGGCCACGAAGACCAGCACCGACAGCACGGCCGCGAAGATCGGCTTGTCGACGAAAAAGCGTGAGATGTTCATTGTTCTTGTCCTTCGAATTCTTTGGACTTACTTGGTGTCAGCCAGCGCCAGCTTCGCGTCCTTCGCCGGCGGCTTGGCCGTCTCCAGCGAAGCGACCATCGGCACCAGCTGCGCCGTGATGGGCGAGCCCGGACGCACGCGCTGCAGGCCATTGACGACGATCTTCTCGCCCGGTTTCAGGCCGGCGCGCACGACGCGCAGGCCGTCGACGACGGGACCGAGCTTCACTTCGCGGTACTCGGCCTTGCCGTCCGCACCGACGACGAACACGAATTTGTGGTTCTGGTCCGTGCCCACCGCGCGGTCCGTGATCAGGAGGGCCGGCTTCGTGGCGCCGCCGCCGATCTGCACGCGGGCGAACAGGCCGGGGGCCATGCTGCGGTCGCGGTTCTCGAACGTCGCGCGCATGCGCACGGAGCCGGTCTGCGAGTCGAGCTGGTTGTCGACGAATTCCAGCTTGCCCTCGTGCGGGAAGCCATCCTCGTTGACGAGGCCCACCTTCACCGGCACCGCCTGGCCGTCGTGCGCTTCCTTCGCGACGCGCAGATAGGTCTCTTCGTCGCCGTCGAAGCTCGCATAGATGCGGTCCAGCGACACCACGGACGTCAGCACGGCCGATGCGTCGACCAGGTTGCCGAGGGTGATCTCGGCCTTCGACACGCGGCCGTTGATTGGCGCGATGACGCGGGTGTACGACAGGTTCAGGCGTGCGGCGGCGGCCTGCGCTTCCGCGGCGCGGGCCGAAGCGTCGAGTTCCTTCTGGCTGGACAGGCTCGCGTCGTATTCACGCTGGGCGATCGCCTTGTCGCCCAGCAGGCGCTCGGCGCGGGCCAGTTCGGTGCGGGCCAGTTCGGCCTTGGCGCGGGCCGATTTCGCGGCCGCTTCGGCACGCTCGGCTTCCGCCTGGTAGGGACGCGGATCGATCACGAACAGCACGTCGCCCTTTTTGACTTCGGCGCCCGGCTTGAAGTTGACGGCGGTGATGTAGCCGGACACGCGCGGGCGGATTTCGACGTGCTCGATGGCTTCCAGGCGGCCCGAGAATTCCTGGGTTTCCGCGACCGGCTTCTCGAGCACGGCGGCGGCCGACACCGGCGGGCCGGCCTGTTCCTGCGTCTGTGCCTCAGCCGCTTTGCCGGTCGCGTCGGAGCAACCGGAGATCAGTGCGGCGATGCCGGCAGCGCCCAGCGCCAGCACGACGGGTCGCACGGCCATCTGGAATTGTTGAATCGTTTTCATTGGTTTGCCCTCCGTTATTGACTATTTATTAATGATTGGACGAAAACGGTCCTTCCCAGGCTTTTTCAGGAAAAGACAGGTCCCCCGCGCCTCGCGGGCACGTTGTTATGAATTCGGCAGGTAGATCATGCGATCCGCAGGATCAACAGCTGGCCGGCGGCTCGTCCTCGTCGAGACCGGCAATGAAATTGGCGATCTCGGAAAGCGCGTGGCTTCGACAGGCACACGTGTCGCGTGCATTCGGTTCCTGCAGGCGTTGTGCCGCCTGCAGGCGCCTGACCGTCGTCGGCACGCCCGACTGGATCAGTTTGCCGCCATAGGCTTCCGCCTCGTCGCGCAGCGGGTCGTCCTCGATCGACAGGATCAACGCCGGCGGCAGGTTCTTCAAACGACTCGACTGCAACGGTGATGCATACGGATGGCTGCGGTCGGCCGCGTGCGGCAGGTAGCCGCGGTAGGCTGCAGCGCATTCGTCGAACACCTTGGCCTTGTCGGGGCTCGTCGGCATCTCGCGCATCGAGCAGGTCGACAGTCCCGGGTCCAGCATCGGCATCAACAGGATCTGGCCGGCCAGCCGCGGCGCCCCGCGGTCGCGCGCCATCAGGGCGCACACTGCGGCGAGGTTCGCACCGGCCTCGATGCCCGCCACGAGCATGCGCTTGCCTGTCCAGCCGAGCTTGGTCTTGTTCTTCTTTGCCCAGATCAGTACGGCATGCGCATCCTCGGCGGCGGCGGGGAACGGCTTCACCGTCGCCAGCGTATAGGTCGACGACAGCACGACCGGGTAACCGCTCGCCTCCGACAGGTGGCGCAGGAACGGATCGGCATCTTCCAGGTCGCCGTCGACGAAGCCGCCGCCGTGGAAGAATACGATCAACACGTCGCGCTTGTCGTCGACCGCAGCCTTGTACAGACGCCCCGCCAACGGACCTTCCGCCCCCACGACCTGCAGGTCGCGCACCGCCAGCGTATGGCCGTCGTCCGGCTTGCGTGCTGCGCTCATCGGCGCACCCCGTGGTTCACCTTGTTGGCCGCCATCAGGACGGACGGGATCGCGGTCGCATCGCATTGCTCGCCGGTCGCGACGACGTGGAACAGCGCATCGTAGCCGCGCGCCTCCGCGCCGGCCGCATGCGCGTACTCGTCGGTGAGTACCGTGCCTGCCATGGCCGCTACGCCGAGTATCAGCCCGAACACTGCCGCGATGCCATCACGATGCGCTTTCATGATCCTCTCCCGCGGGACGTCGATAAACCTGCTGCGCGTTGCACTGTTGCCGCTCGCGACGGTTTCTCGAGGTCCCTTCGTTGGGTTTAATAATTAAGATATCGACTACCGTACCGACACTATAGTCTTCATCTACAATCCAATAAATACCTCATTTACGAATCGATTGTTCAGATCCTTGAACAATCATACATACTCACGATATACATGATGCCCATCCGGGTATTCTGAACAGCAAGGTTGTGTCATGAACAAGCTACAAGCGATGGAAGTCTTCGTGCAGGTCGTCGACGCCGGCAGCTTTACGAGGGCGGCCGAGATGATGAACCTGCCCAAGGCGACGGTGTCGACGCTCGTGCAGGCGCTCGAGGCGGCGCTGTCGGCCAAGCTGCTGCACCGGACGACGCGCCAGGTGACGGTGACGACGGACGGTGCCGCCTATTACGAGCGCTGCCTGCGCATCCTGTCCGACGTGCGCGACGCCGAGGAATCGCTGTCGCGCACGCGCCTGTCGCCCAGCGGCCGGCTGCGCGTCGACGCGCCGACGGGGTTGTCGAGCGAGATCCTCGTACCTGCCCTGCCCGACTTCTTCGAGCGCTATCCCGACATCATGCTGGAGCTGGGCAGTTCCGACCGTCCCGTGGACCTCGTCGAGGAAGGCGTCGACTGCGCCGTGCGCGGCGGCGCACTGGGCGACACAAGCCTGATCGCGCGGCGCGTCGGCGTCGTCAACTTCCTCACGGCCGCATCGCCCGCCTACATCGCGCGCCACGGCCTGCCCCAGCACCCGCGCGACCTCGAGCGCCACCGCTGCGTGAATTATTTCTCGGCCAAGACGGGCAAGATCTTCGACTGGGATTTCAACCGCGGCGACGAACGCATCGAGGTGCCGATGCGCGGCGTGATCGCGCTGAACGATTCGAATGCCTATATGGAAGCGGGACTGGCGGGCCTGGGCATCATCCAGATGACGGACTACCTGGTCGACAAGCACGTCGCCACCGGGCGCATGGTGCAGGTGCTGCCGGACTGGCACAGCGATCCGGTGCCGATCCACGTCGTGTATCCGCAGAACCGCCACCTGTCCGCCAAGGTGCGCGTGTTCGTCGAATGGGTGGCCGAACTGTTTGCGGCGAACCCGTACATGCACATGGGGGCGATGCCGCGTGCGCAGGCGGCGGCACCGGTGCCGGTGCCGCTCACGGCGTAGGCACCGGTGTAGAATCGGCATCACAATAAGCAATAACGTACAGGAGACGCGATGCCCCAGCCACGCACCATCGACCTGCTGCTCGACCAGTACGGCGACAGCCACCGCCATCCGACCAATGAGCTGATCCATGTCGTCTGCGTACCCGTCATCGTGTTCACGCTGCTGGGCATCCTGTGGAGCATCCATCCGGCGCTCGCCGTCGCGGCGTGCAGCGCGGCCCTGGTGTATTACGTCCGGCTGTCGCCACCGTTCGCGCTGGGCATGCTCTTGATGAGCGCCGTGATGCTGGGTGTGCTCGCGCTGATGCCGCCGTACACCGTGCTGCCGCTGTCGATCGCGATCTTCGTCGTCGCGTGGATCGGACAATTCATCGGCCACAAGATCGAAGGCAGGAAGCCGTCGTTCTTCGACGACCTGCGCTTCCTGTTGATCGGTCCGCTGTTCGTACTGGGATTCCTGTATCGTCGTCTCCATGTCGCTTATTAACGCTTTGGAGGTGAACATGAAACGAATCGCCATCCTCGCCCTCGTCCCGCTGGGCGCCCTGCTCGCCGCGTGCGCGGGCCCGTCCAACTCGGGCAGCGTCTACAGCAGCCACCAGACGATGAATGAACAGACGGTGCGCCTCGGCACCGTGGAATCCGTACGCAACGTGACCATTGCCAACCCGGAATCCGGCGTCGGCACGATGGCCGGTGCCGCGCTGGGCGGCCTGGGCGGTTCCCAGGTCGGCCAGGGCAATGGCTCGGCCGCCGTGGGCATCATCGGCGCCGTCGCCGGCGGCATCATCGGCAACCGCGTGGAAAACCAGGCCAACAACCGACCCGGCTTCGAAATCACCGTCCGCCTCGACAATGGCGAACTGCGCTCCATCACGCAGGCGGCCGACGAGATGTTCCGGCCCGGCGAGCGCGTGCGGCTGCTCAGCAACGGTTACACGACGCGCGTGACGCATTGAGCGTGCGCTGCCTACGGGCAATCGCGAAAGCACATATACTTTCGCGATGCCTTCCTACGTCCTGTTCACCATCGCCTCCCTGGTCTGGGGATCCACTTTCTGGGCGATCACCCTGGAGCTGGGCGAAGTCCCGCCCGCCGTCTCGGTCGTCTACCGCTTCGCCCTCGCATCGCTGACCCTGTTCGCGTTCTGCCTGCTGCGCGGCGACAGTCTGCGCCTGCCCTGGCGCGTGCAGCGCTGGACGCTGCTGCAAGGTGTCTTCACGTTCGCCCTATCGTACGTCTGTACCTACAACGCCGAGCAATACGTCGTCTCCGCCCTCGTTGCCGTGCTGTTCGCACTGATGGTGTTCTGGACGCCGATCCTCTCCCGCCTTGCGTTCGGCACGCCGATCCCGCGCCGCACCTGGGGCGCCGGCGCGGCCGCGATCGGCGGCGTCACGCTGCTGTTCTGGCATGCGATCGGCAACGCGCTGCACGACCTGAAACAGGGCGGCCAGGGCCACTTCATCCTGGGCCTCGTGGTGGGCATCGTCGCGTCGGTCGCCAGCTCGGCCGGCAGCATCGTCGTCGGCAAGGTGCGCGCGGAGTCGGACAACCTGATGCTCACGACGGGCTGGTCGATGTTCTGGGGCACGTGCATGGTCGCCGTGTGGTGCCTCGCGACGGGCCAGGCCTTCATCATCCCGCGCACGGCCAGTTACGTGCTGGGCCTGCTGCACCTGTCGCTCTTCGGCTCGGTCGTCGCATTCATCTGCTACTTCACGCTGATCAACCGCATCGGCTCGAACAAGGCCGTGTACATCGGCGTCATCACGCCCGTGATCTCCGTGCTGCTGTCGATCCGCCTCGAACACTATCGCCCCGGCCTCACCGAATGGCTGGGCATGGCCGTCTGCCTCGGCAGCGTCGCCTGGGCCCTGCGCGCGCCGGCGCCGGAGCCCGCTTCCATTCCCCTCAACGATGCCATCGAAACGACTCCATGATTCTTGATACCACCTTCGCCATCCGCCCCGCCACCCCGGCCGACGTCGTCCACATCCAGGCGATGATCGTCGAGCTGGCCGTGTTCGAAAAGCTCGAGCACCTCGTCGTGGCAACGGAAGAAAAATTGCATGAAGGCCTGTTCGGCGCACACCCGGCCTGCGAAGCCATCGTCGGCGAGGCCGATGGCGAGGTCGTCACGTTCGCGCTGTTCTTCCACAATTTCTCGACCTTCCTGACCAAGCGCGGTCTGTATCTGGAAGATCTGTATGTGAAGCAATCGCATCGCGGCAAAGGCTACGGCAGCCGCATGCTGAAACATCTGGCGCGCCTGGCCGTCGAGCGTGGTTGCGGTCGCTTTGAATGGTCGGTGCTGGACTGGAACACGCCGGCAATCAATTTCTACAAGTCCATGGGCGCCGAGATCCTGCCCGACTGGCGCGTCTGCCGCGTCACGGGCGCACCGCTGGAAGCGCTGGCCCGGGCGTGAAAAGAAAAACCCACGGGCTGCGAGGCAGCGCCGTGGGTGAACCCATTGTCGGAATGGGGAGGGGAGACTTGAATCCAACGGGTTCAATATATGCCGCCCTCCCGCGCATTTGCAGGTTCCTTACAAATGCTTACGTCGGTAACAAAAGACTGTCAACCGTTAGCGGCCGGGCCCGATTGAGTGATCACAAATGCAGGTACGCATCGAGCGGGACAATGTGGTCAATGACGAGGACACACGGACATGAAAACGCCGACAACCATCCGCATGTCGATCACCAGGTGGGTCTACCGTGCCTGGCTGCGTTCCCGGATCGACACCTATACCCGCAGCCTGCACGCCATCGCCGTCCAGCGCGAAAACGACTTCCACGCGGAACGCATCCTGCACCGCGCGATCTCTACCACCCGTTCCAAGCTGCAATCGCTATAGATCAGATCATGCCGTGCGCCGGCGCGCCAGCAGGCGCTCGCACAACTCGAAGGCCGCCTGGGTCAGCAGGGCCAGCAACGCGGCCGGGATCGCACCGGCCAGCAGCATGTCGTTATCGTTCAGCGCGAGGCCCGTGGTGATGCGTTCGCCGAAGCCGCCGGCGCCGATGAAGGCGGCGATGGTCGCCGTGCCGACGCTCATCACGGCGGCCGTCTTGACGCCGGCCAGGATGGTCGGCGCAGCCAGCGGCAGCTCGACGTGGAGCAGCGCCTGCCACCGGGTCAGTCCCAGCGCCAGCGCCGCCGTGCGCAGGCCGGACGGCACCTGCAGCAGCCCCGTGCACGTATTGCGCACGATGGGCAGCAGCGCATAGGCGCACAGCGCGACGAGGGCCGGGACCGTGCCGATGCGGCCGAGCAGCGGGATCAGGATCGCGAGCAGGGCCAGCGACGGCACGGTCTGCAGGACGCCGGCCACGGCCAGCACGGCCTGGCGCAGGCGCGGCACGAGCGCGGCCACGATGCCGAGCGGCATGCCGGCGATGCAGCCCAGCAGGACGGCCAGTACGACCAGCAGCAGGTGCTGGCGCGCGAGGCCGAGGAAACCGTTGCCGAAGGTTTTCGCAAGCAGCCCGTCGCGCACGGTAGGGTGGACGGCCGCTTTCGTCGTCCAGGCCCCCGGCCGGGACGACTCCACGCGTTCAACCGGTGGCGGCGCGGCTGTTCGGCTTGCGTTGGACGCGTGGACGGGGGACCCGTCCACCCTACCCTTGAGCCAGGCGCTGGCAATTGCGACGAAGCTTTGCCCATCCAGCTCGGCCGCCGCATTCATCGCGATCATGTCGTCGGCCTTGATGCTGCCCTCCAGCTGCCGGATGGCATCCCAGGCGCGCGGAAAGCGCCGCGGCACGTCGAGCCGGTACAGCAGCACGGCGTCGTAGCGCGGAAAATAAGCCTTGTCGTCGTCCAGCACGCGCAGGCCGTACTGGCGGATCTTGGCATCCGTCGAATAGATGTCGATGGCGTCCACCTGGCGCTGCGCCAGGGCTTCGTAGGCAATGCCGTGGTCCAGGCCGCGCGGCTGCTGCGCGAGGCCGTAGCGCCGCGCGAGGCCCGGCCAACCGTCGGCGCGGCCGAGGAATTCGTGCGACAGGCCGATCCTCAGGTCCGGATGGCTCGCCAGGTCGGACAGGCGGCGCAGGTCCGTATCGCCGCGCACGGCCAGCGCATAGCCGTTGGAAAAGCCCAGCGGCACGGCCACGCCCAGTCCCAGCGGGCGCAGCGCCGTGCGCATGGCCTCCAGCGACGTCGGCTGCGGATTCTTGAGGATCTCCAGGTCGATGGTGCCCAGGTATTCCGGATAGACGTCGATCGCGCCGGAACGCAGCGCGCCCAGCACGATGGCCGTGTTGCCCAGGCCCTGTTTGTGTTCCGCCGGCCCCGTGCGCGCGGCCGTCTGCGTGAGGATCTCGCCGAGGATGTACGACTCCGTGAACCGTTTGGAGCCGACGTGCAGGACCGTGTCGTCGGCGCGTGCAGACGACAGCATGGCAGCGCAGGCGAGCAGCAGCGCGGCGAATCTCGACATGCGGCTTCCGGTAGCGTTGTGGATGAGCCGTAGGGTGGGCACCCCTGTGCCCACGCGTGACGTATGCGATATGTTGACGTTACGCGTGGGCACGTTCGTATGTGAGGCCCCCGGCCTCACATACCCCACCCTACGCGTCGATCCGGGGAGCACGCCACACGCCGGCATTGACGACGCCGCGGCACGGGTTCGCGCCGATCGCGTAGGCGAGATCGGCCGGCCGGGCGATGTCCCACAGGGCGAAGTCGGCGCGCCGGCCCGGCGCCAGCATGCCGGCATCCGTGCGGCCCAGCGCGCGTGCCGCGTTGACCGTGACGCCGCGCAGCGCTTCCAGCGGCGTCAGGCGCCACATCGTGCAGGCCATGTTCATGGCCAGCAGCAGCGACGTCAGGGGCGACGTGCCCGGATTGCAGTCGGTGGCGAGCGCGATCGGTACGCCGGCGTCGCGCAGGCTTGCTAACGGCGGCAGCTTCGTCTCGCGCAGGAAGTAATAGGCGCCGGGCAGCAGCACGGCGACGGTGCCCGCGCGCGCCATGGCGGCCACGCCGTCGGGCGACAGCCATTCGAGGTGGTCGGCGGACAGCCCGCCGTACTGCGCCACCAGGCCCGCCCCACCCTGGTCCGAGAGCTGCTCCGCATGCAGCTTCACCGGGAGCCCGAGGCGACGCGCCACGTCGAACACGCGCGCCGTCTGGTCGGGCGAGAAGCCGATGCGCTCGCAGAACGCGTCGACGGCATCGACGAGCCCCTGCGCCGCCAGCGCCGGCAGCATCTCCGCGCACAGCATGTCGATGTAGGCGTCGGCCCGGCCGGCGTACTCGGGCGGCAGCGCGTGCGCGCCGAGGAAGGTCGTGCACACCTCGACCGGCAGCATGTCGCCCACGCGGCGCGCCACGCGCAGCATCTTCGCCTCGGAGGCGAGGTCGAGACCGTAGCCCGACTTGATTTCCAGCAGGGTAACGCCTTCCGCCAGCAGGGCCGTCACGCGCGGCAGGCTGGCGCGCAGCAGCGCGTCTTCGGACGCCGCGCGGGTGGCGTGCACGGTGGACATGATGCCGCCGCCCGCGCGCGCGATGTCTTCGTAGCTGGCGCCGTTCAGGCGCGCCTCCCATTCGTCGCTGCGGTTGCCCGCGTAGACGATGTGCGTGTGGCAGTCGACGAGGCCGGGCGTCAGCCACAGGCCGCCGCAATCGTGGACGGCCTGAGCCGGCGGCGCATCGGCACGCCGGCCGACCCAGGCGATGCGTCCGCCGCGCACGGCCACGGCGCCGTCCTCGACGATGCCATAGTCATCGCCATTGGCCAGCGGGGCCAGCGTGGCCAGCCGCGCGTTCGCGAACAGCACGTCGGCGTGCCCGCTCTCACTCATAGACGCCGTCCTCGTCCAGCAGGTCGTTCTCGTCGTCGTAGTAATGGATGTCGGCGATGAAGATGACGCCCTGGTCGGCCTGCAGCTTCCACGTCGTGTCCGGGTCGAGCACGACGGCGTCGAAGCGCACGAGGTTGATGCGCTGGTCGTCGCTGCACAGCTCCAGGCTCTCCCCTTCGGCCAGGAACAGCACGGTGACGTCGGCGCGCGCGACGAACGTGGCGTCGCCGTCCAGCCGGCGGCGGCCGAAGCGGTGCCAGCAGCGGTCCATGCGGGTCATCACGTTGAAATCGGTGCTGGTGCCGCGATTCAGCTTGGCTTCCACGCGCGACTCGCCATCGAAGGCGGCGACCGGCTCGGCCTTCGAGAGCAGCACGGGGTCGCCGTCGATGTCGAGCGTCATGCCGGGGCCCTCGACGAGCACCAGCGTGCGCTCGACGCCGGGGAACGCAGAGAACGTACCGTCGGCGGCGATCGTGGCCAGGCTCACGCGCCAGTCGAAATCGTCGTAGCCGGCCTCCGGCGGCGACACGGCGATCTCGATCGTACTACCGGTGCCGTTCTTCCACGGCACCGGCGCCAGGCCTGCAAACGGGATCAACATCGTCATGACTTGCACCTCATCGTCGTTGGCATCGGAACGGTATGCGGATCAATAAGCGGATCAATGGGCGAGCAGGGTGCGCACGGCCGCCTTGTAGCGCTGCGCGATCGCGTCCTGCGCCTTGTGGCGGCCGGCCTGCACCACCCAGTGGCCGCCGGCCAGCACGTCGCGCACGAGATTGTCGTTGCCGCTGAACAGGAAGCGGCCCAGCACCTCGTGCGGCGGCACGCCGTCCAGGTTCGGGTGGGCACTGTCCAGCACGAGCAGGTCGGCGCGCCGACCCGGTGCCAGCGTGCCGACGCGGCGCCCGGCCGCCTGCGCGCCACCTTCCAGCGCCTGCGTCCACAGGAAGTCGGCGACGCTGCGCTCGGCGCCGCGCACGGCGATGTTGCGGCGCTGATGCGCGAGGCGCTGGCCATACTCGAGCCAGCGCAGCTCTTCCACGGGACTCTGCGACACGTGGCTGTCGCTGCCGATGCCGAAGCGTCCGCCGGCCGCGATATAGGGCGCCAGCGGGAACAGGCCGTCGCCCAGGTTCGCTTCCGTCGTCGGACACAGTCCCGCGACGGCGCCGCTGGCCGCGAGCCGGTCGCGCTCGCCGTCCGACAGATGCGTCGCGTGCACGAGGCACCAGCGCGCGTCCACGTCGGCCTGCTGCATCAGGTAATCGACGGGGCGCATGCCGGTGGCCTCCACGCATTGCGCCACTTCGAGCTGCTGCTCCGCCACGTGGATGTGCAGCGGCCGGTCGGCCGGCAACCCCTGCACCAACTCGCGCAACTGGCCGGCCGCCACCGCGCGCAGCGAATGCGGCGCCGCGCCCACTTCCAGTTGCGGCCCGCGCAGCGGCGCCAGCGCCTCGACGATGCTCAGCACCTGGGCCGGATCGGTGCGGAAGCGCTCCTGCTCGTCCTTCAGCGGGGTGTCGCCGAAGCCGGCATGGGCGTACAGCACGGGCAGCAGCGTGACGCCGATGCCGGATTCGCGCGCGGCCTGGGCGATGCGCTGCGCCGTCTCGGCCGGGTGGCCGTAGACATGGCCGCCCGGCGCCCGCTGCAGGTAATGGAATTCGCAGACGGCCGTGTAACCGTGGCGCAGGCATTCCGCATACAGCTGCGCGGCGACGGTTTCCATCTGCTCGGGCGTGATGCGGTTGGCGACGCGGTACATCAGTTCGCGCCACGTCCAGAAGCTGTCCGGCGCATTGCCGGGACCACCTCCTGCCCGCTCGGCCAGCCCGCCGAGGGCGCGCTGGAATGCGTGCGAATGCAGGTTGATCATGCCCGGCAGGACGTAGTCCACGCGCGCCACGCCGAGCGGCGGGGACGCGTCCGGCGCGACCTTCGTCAGGTCGCCGCGCACATCCCATTCGAGCAGTACGTCCCGGTGCCAGCCGCCGGCCAGCAGGGCGTGGCGCGCGAACAGGGCGTTCATGCGTGGCCTCCGGCGCGGGCCCACGCGATCGCCGCATCCAGCAACTCGCGCAGCAGCGGCTGCACCCTGCCGGCGACGTCGGGCAGGTAGGCGAACGGCGGCGCCTCCTCCATGTACAGACATTGAGACATCTCGAGCTGGATCGCGTGCACGCCGGCGGCCGGATCGCCGTAGAAGCGCGTGATGTGGCCGCCCTTGAAGCGGCCGTTGAAGACGAAGGAAAAGTGGTCCTGCGATTCCGCCACGCGCATCATCTCGCCCTGCAGCTGCAGCGAGCAGGATTTGCCGTCGGCCGTGCCGAAATTCAGGTCGGGCAGGCGGCCGTCGAAGAAGCGCGGGACGACGGACGCGATCGAATGCGCATCCCACAGCACCACCGTGCCATGCAGCGCGAGCAGGCGATCGAGTTCCGCGCGCAGCTGCTGGTGGTACGGGCGCCAGTAGCGCTCCAGGCGCCGTTCGACTTTGTTCGCGTCCGGTTCACGACCGGGCTGGTACAGGCGTTCGCGCCCGAACGTGTCGACCGGGCACAGGCCCGTCGTGTCCTGGCCGGGGTACAAATTCGTGTCCTCGGGGGGGCGATTCAGGTCGATGACGTAGCGCGACCAGCGTGCCGACAGCATCGATGCGCCGAGGCTGTCCGCGAACGCGTACAGGTCGGGGAGGTGCCAGTCCGTGTCGGCCCGGACCAGCGCGCACGGCGCCATGTCCGCCGCGACCTCGTCGGGAATATCGGTGCCGGCATGCGGCATCGACAGCAGCAGCGGCACCGAACCTGCCTTGAACCTGAAATCCATCGTGACTCCTGCTCAGTGATACCGCTCAGTGCAGTGCGGCGAACAAGTCCTTGCATGCGGCCGACAGCTCGCCTTCCATCACCATCTGGCGCGCCGCTTCGATGTCCGGCGCGAAGAACCGGTCTTCGTCGAACGCCTTCACCCGTTTGCGCAATTGTGCATGCACATGTTCCAGATGACCAGAGCTGGTCAGCGGGCGGTGGAATTCGATTCCCTGCGCCGCCGCCAGCAGTTCGATGCCGACGATGACACCCGTATTGTGCGCCATCTGGCCGAGACGGCGCGCAGCGAACGTCGCCATGCTGACGTGGTCTTCCTGGTTCGCGGACGTCGGCAGGCTGTCGACGCTGGCCGGATGCGCCAGCGACTTGTTTTCCGATGCCAGCGCGGCCGCCGTGACGTGCGCGATCATGAAGCCGGAATTCACGCCCGGGTCACGCACGAGGAAAGGTGGCAGCCCGGACAGGGTGGAGTCGATCAGCAGCGCGATGCGGCGTTCGGCCAGCGCGCCGATCTCGGCGATGGCCAGAGCCAGCGTGTCGGCGGCGAACGCGACTGGTTCCGCATGGAAATTACCGCCAGAGATCACCTCACCCGATTCGGGGAAGACGAGCGGATTGTCCGTCACGGCGTTGGCCTCGATGAGGAGTGTCCGGCCAGCCTGGGCGATCAGGTCCATCACGGCGCCCATCACCTGCGGCTGGCAACGCAGGCTGTACGGATCCTGCACGCGCTCGTCGCCGACGAGGTGCGATGCGCGGATCGCGCTGCCGGCCACCAGTTCGCGGTAGATCTTCGCCGCCGCGATCTGGCCCGGCTGGCCGCGCACGGCGTGCACGCGCGGGTCGAACGGGGCGTCGCTGCCGCGCGCGGCGTCCAGCGACAGGCCGCCCGTCACCATCGCCGCCTCCAGCAGGCGCTCGGCCAGGAACAGGCCGTGCAGGGCCAGCGCCGTCGACACCTGCGTGCCGTTGATCAGCGCGAGCCCCTCCTTTGCCGCCAGCACGACCGGTTCGATGCCGGCCGCCGCCAGCGCGCGCTGCGCATCCATCAATTCGCCGCGCATGCGCACCTGGCCGACGCCCAGCATGGCGAGCGTCATGTGCGCCAGCGGCGCGAGGTCGCCGGACGCGCCCACCGAACCCTGGCACGGGATCGCGGGCATGATGCCGGCGTTGTACAACGCGACCAGCGTATCGACGATCAGCGGCCGCACGCCGGAATAACCGCGCGCGAGACTGCCGATCTTGGCGAGCAGGATCAGGCGCACGACGTGGTCCGGCAACAGCTCGCCGGTGCCCACCGCGTGCGACAGGATCAGGTTCTGCTGCAATTGCTCCAGCTGGGCCTGCGGGATGTGCCGTTTGGCCAGCAGGCCGAAACCCGTGTTGATGCCGTACGCCGGATCGCCCTTGGCGACGATGGCCTGCACGGTCGCCGCCGACGTCTCGATGGCCGCATAGGCCTCGGGGGTGAGCGCGAGCGTGCCGGGCGCCTGCCAGGCGGCGCGCAGGTCGGACAGCGACAAGGCGCCCGGTTGCAGGATCAGGTGGTGGTCGTCTTGGTTCATGGTGTCGATTCTGTCTTACTTGATCATCGGGAGGCGCAGGCCGAAGCGTTTCGCGGTCTCGATCGCGAGTTCGTAGCCGGCATCCGCATGGCGCATCACGCCCGTTGCGCAGTCGTTGACGAGCACCCGCGCCAGGCGTTTATCGGCGGCCTCGGTGCCGTCCGCGACGATGACAACGCCCGCATGCTGCGAATAGCCCATGCCCACGCCGCCGCCATGGTGCAGCGAGACCCACGTCGCGCCGCCGGCCGTGTTCAGCATGGCGTTCAGCAGCGGCCAGTCGGACACGGCGTCGGTGCCGTCGCGCATGGCTTCCGTCTCGCGGTTCGGGCTGGCGACGGAGCCGGTGTCCAGGTGGTCGCGTCCGATCACGATCGGCGCTTTCAACTCGCCCGTGCGCACCATCTCGTTGAACGCGAGGCCGGCGAGATGGCGCTCGCCGAGGCCCAGCCAGCAGATGCGCGCCGGCAGCCCCTGGAAAGCGATGCGGTCGCGCGCCATGTCGAGCCAGCGGTGCACGCGCGCGTGGTGCGGGAACAGTTCCTTGATCTTCGCGTCGGTTTTATGGATGTCTTCCGGGTCGCCGGACAGCGCCACCCAGCGGAACGGGCCGCGTCCTTCGCAGAACTGCGGGCGGATGTAGGCGGGAACGAAGCCGGGGAAGTCGAAGGCATTCTTCACGCCCTGGTCGAACGCGACCTGGCGGATGTTGTTGCCGTAGTCGACGGCGTGCGCGCCCAGCGCCTTGAAATCGAGGATGGCCTGCACGTGCGCCGCGCAGGATGCCGCCGCGGCCTGCGTGAGGGCCGCATGCTGCGCCGGGTCGCGCTGCGCGTCCAGCCAGCGTTCGATGGTCCAGCCGCCCGGCAGGTAGCCGTGGATCAGGTCATGGGCCGACGTCTGGTCCGTGACGAGGTCGGGCACGAGTCCACCTTCTTTTGCACGGCGCACGAGTTCGGGCAGGACGTCGGCCGCATTGCCGAGCAGGCCGATGGAGACGGCTTCCTGGCGTTCCGTATGGGCCTTGACCATGGCCAGCGCCTCGTCGATATCCTTCGCCTGCTTGTCCAGGTAGCGGGTGCGCAGGCGGAAGTCGATGCTGCTCTGCCGGCATTCGACGGTGAGCGACACGGCGCCGGCGAACGTCGCGGCCAGCGGCTGCGCGCCGCCCATGCCGCCCAGGCCCGCCGTCAGGATCCACCGGCCCGCCATGGTTCCGTCGTGACTGCCGCCGAAACGCTGGCGGCCCGCTTCGGCGAAGGTCTCGTACGTGCCCTGCACGATGCCCTGGGTGCCGATGTAGATCCAGCTGCCGGCCGTCATCTGGCCGAACATGAACAGGCCCTTGCGATCGAGTTCGTTGAAATGCTCCCACGTCGCCCATTTCGGCACGAGGTTCGAGTTCGCCAGCAGCACGCGCGGGGCGTCGGGGTGGGTCTGGAAGATGCCGACCGGCTTGCCCGACTGGATCAGCAGGGTCTGGTCATCGTCCAGCTCGCGCAGCGACGCGAGGATCTGGTCGAAGCAGGCCCAGTCGCGCGCCGCGCGGCCGATGCCGCCATAGACCACGCGGGCTTGCGGGTTTTCCGCGACCTCCACGTCCAGGTTGTTCTGCAGCATGCGGTACGCCGCCTCGGTCAGCCAGCTCTTGCAACTGAGCTGGCTGCCGCGCGGGGCGCGGATGACGCGGCTGGGGTCGAAACGCGGATCCCCGGTGGGAGAAGCTTGGTTCATGACAGACTCCTCGAAAAGGAAACGCGGGACGGAACGCCGTCCCGCTTTCCAGAAAGTCTAAGTTGTCTATACAACTACGTCAATCCATTTCGTGCCGTTTGCCATAGTGACGACCATGCGCGCACAGGATGCGTCCGTCTACCGGGCACTTACCGGGGACAGGGTACGAAAGCGGGCATGGGGACGAGGGCCAGGGCCGACAGGGAATATGTCAGGGGCCTGGCAGGCGTGTGGCGCAGGCGCATCGGGGTCTCCGTTCTGGTTGTGGATGAACCGGGGTCAGGTTCGACGACAGAAGCAGAGTGTAGCGAAATTTGTGAAATAGTCACTACCATCCGTGCGCGGGCGCGCGTCCGGCGGCAGGAGAGGGGCTGCCCGGAGCCGGGCAGCCCGGCGCATTTATTCGAACTGGATGCGCGCGATGTAGTAGGCCGAATACGGGTCGGCCTGGCCCTGCCACGAGATGGCGTCGATGGTCTTGCCGGCCGCGTTGAGGTCTTTCAGCGGCACTTCGACGACGGCCCAGGTCTTGGCCTTGGGCTGGATGGTGTAGTTGGCATCGATCGCCTTGCCGCCCGCCCAGGCCCTGATCATCAAGGGCTGATTGCCATCCTTGCCGCCGTTGATGACGAAAGTCAGCTTGGTATAGCCCTCGGTGGAAAAGGCATCGTGACGCAGTACGAGGGCGCTCCACGG
>NZ_JBFUDR010000088.1:0-21283 GCF_056404615.1 Massilia sp. P2_C2
GGCGCCGGCGCGGCGGGCGCCGCCGGGGCACTTGCGCCGCCATCGGACGAGGCCGCCGGCGCGGTGCCCGTTGCCGGCGCGGAGCCACCGCGGAAGTCCGTCACGTACCAGCCGGTACCTTTCAACTGGAAACCGGCAGCGGTGACCTGCTTCTTGAACGATGACTTGCCGCACGACGGGCAAACGGTCAGAACCGGATCGGAAATTTTTTGCAGTACATCCTTGGCAAAACCGCATTCATCGCAGCGGTAGGCGTAAATCGGCATCTGAATACTCCGCAAAAATCATCAAAACCCTGAATTATAAAGCTTTTACGGAAGATTTTGCCCCCCCATGGGGTTAAAGTAGGGTGGGCACCCAGTGCCCACGCGAACGCATGCGGCATGCGAACGTTACGCGTGGGCACAGGGTGCCCACCCTACAGGCCCGATAGAATTGATGCCTCATGGAAACAGTGTTGTTTTTCGTCAGCGTACGGATGAGTTTCATTTGCTGAACATCAACTAAACTGATTAAATAGCATTTCTCAGCGGTATCTTTGTAGATACTGTCGACAGATTAAGAAACAGAAGTTTGCGCGACCAGTCTTCCGGCCCGCCGCAATACCATAGAAGAGCACTTCAAATCGGGGCCCGCTTGCGGGCCCGTTTCTTTTTGTGCTTCGTTCAGCGCTTGCGCCACACCATCCACCGCTCCTTGCCCGCGAACACGGGAATGGAGTCTTCGACGGCCTCGTCGGCCATGCAGTCGAACGCTGGTCCCAGCAACCCGTCGAGGCGTGCCCGGTCGATGCCGAACGGCGGGCCCTTCACGGCATCGTCAAAGAAGAAATAACCGGCCAGTAAGCCACCCTGCCCCAGCAATCCGCTCCAGCGCTGCGCGACGTCCGGCCAGCGCGCCCGCGGCAGCGCGCACAGGAACGCCTGTTCATAGATGAGTTCCAGGGGGCGCGGCGGGTCGTAGGCGAAGAAATCGGCCTGCACGATCCGGTCGGCCCACGGCCCGGCCTGCGCGCGGGCGCGCGCGACGGCTTCGCCCGAGAAATCGATGGCGGTGACATCCCAGCCGGCCTCGCACATCAGCGCCAGCTCATGCGCGGAACCACAGCCTGGCGTCAATGTGGTCATGGGACGGCCGGCGCCCGCGACGAACCGCCGCAACGCCAGCGGCGCCCCGCCCCGCTCCCACGGCGTGAAAGCGCGCCCGAAACGCTCATCCCAGAATTGCGGGGAGAGCGGATCGCGGCTGGCGAAGTCCGGCGGCGTGGCCATCAGAGGCCCCAGTGCCAATGCCCCGCGACATGCATGCCGACGACGAGCACGGCCAGCACGCCCGTCACGCAGGCGACGAACGTCAGCAGGCGGTTGGTGCGGCGCTGCTCGAGCAGCAGCATGGCCATGACGGCGTCCTGGTCGACTTCGCGGAGCGCGTGCTTTTCCAGCACCTGGTGCGCCAGGCGCGGCAGCTGCGGGAAGATCGCCGCGTAGCGGGGCGCCTCGTCGCGCAGCCGGTCGACGAAGGCGCGCCAGCCGACCTGCTCCGCCATCCAGCGCTCCAGGTACGGTTTCGCCGTCTTCCACAAATCGAGGTCGGGGTCGAGCTGGCGGCCCAGGCCCTCGATGTTCAGCATGGTCTTTTGCAGCAGCACGAGCTGCGGCTGCACCTCGACGTTGAAGCGGCGCGACGTCTGGAACAGGCGCAGCAGCACCTGGCCGAAGGAAATGTCCTTCAGAGGACGATCGAAGATCGGCTCGCACGTGGCGCGCACGGCCGCTTCCAGTTCATCGACGCGGGTTTCGCGCGGCGCCCAGCCCGATTCGATGTGCGCCTCGGCCACGCGCTTGTAGTCGCGCCGGAAGAACGCGAGGAAGTTCTGCGACAAATAATCCTTGTCGAAGTCGTTCAGCGTGCCGACGATGCCGAAGTCCAGCGCGATGTAGCGGCCGAACGTGGCCGGATCGATGGAGACGAGGATGTTCCCCGGGTGCATGTCGGCGTGAAAAAAGCCATCGCGGAAGACCTGCGTGAAGAAGATCTCGACGCCGTCGCTGGACAGTTTTTTGAGGTCGATGCCGGCGGCGGCGAGGCGGTCCGTCTGCGAGATCGGAATGCCGTTCATGCGCTCCATCACGATCACGCTGCTGGAACAATAATCCCAGCACATTTCCGGCACGAGCAGCAGATCGGAATTCGCGAAATTGCGGCGCAGCTGGCTGGCATTGGCCGCCTCGCGCATCAGGTCCAGTTCGTCGTGCAGGTATTTGTCGAACTCGGCCACGACTTCGCGCGGCTTCAGACGGCGGCTGTCGGCCCAGACTTTTTCGATGAGGCCGGCGGCCAGCTGCATCAGGGCGATGTCCTCGTCGATCGTCGTCTTCATGCCCGGACGCAGCACCTTGACGGCGACTTCCTTGCCGTTCTTCAGCGTGGCGAAGTGCACCTGGGCGATGGAAGCGGAGGCGACCGGCGTGCGTTCGAACGAGGCGAACAGCGCGTCCGGCGCCGCACCGAGCGAGCGCGTGATCTGGGCGACGGCCACGTCGGAATCGAACGGCGGCACGCGATCCTGCAGCAGCGATAGTTCCGCCACGATATCGGGCGGCATCAGGTCGGGACGGGTCGACAGCACCTGGCCGAATTTCACGAAGATCGGGCCCAGTTCTTCCAGCGCCAGGCGCAGGCGGATCGCGCGGGGCGAGGTAATCCGGCGCCAGAAGAAGACGGTATTGATCAGGCGGGCGGTACGCGGGACGTGCAGGCCGGAAATCGCGATCTCATCCAGGCCGTATTTGACGATGACGGTGAGAATCTTCAGCAGGCGCAGGAATTTCAGGATCATCAGTGGTCCGAAAGCGTGTCAGGGATCGTCGATACGGGAGCGGCGTTGCGCCCGGCTTGCTGTGCCAGTTTCTGCTCCAGCCTGGCGATGCGCTTGGCCGTGCGCTCGACGTCGTCGCGCAGGCGGCCCACGTCGTCGGCGAATGTCTCCACCGCGGCCGGCCGCACGAGCACGCGGCGTTCTTCCAGCAGGAATTCGGCGACGTTCTCGGCCAGCCGGCGCCCGGCCGTGGCCGCGCCCGACACCGCGGCGCGCGCGCCGCCTGCCAGGCGCACGGCGCCGATCGGTCCGAACAGGCGCTCGAGGTCATGCTCGGCATCCCAGCGCAAGCCCTTGGACAGTTGCGAGATCGTGTTGGCGAACTCGGCATCGCCTTCGATGCGCACATAGGAAAACGCGCGGTCGCGGTTCTGCAGGATCAGCGGCAGGTCGGAGAGCTTGACGTGGATCGTGACGTTGGCCGCGTCATCGCTGCCTGCCGTCTCCAGCATGCCGTCGCGCGTCACGCGCATGCGGACGGCGAGATGCCCGGTGTCGATGACGGCGACCTTGCCCGCATGGCGCATCAGGACGTCGCGCGCCCACGCTTCCTGCGCGAGCAAGTGGTTGATCGTCGCCACGGCGGGTGCCGTCAGGCCCCGTTGCGGCGACAGGGAGAAGGGAGTCGGAGGCATTAAAATTTCACATTACAAAATAAAACCGCCCGGCATAAGTCGGGCGGTTTCGATCTTACCAGTTTCGCGAACTTCTTAAGTAATCTGCTGGATACCCGCCAGGACCCAGCCGCCATTGCCGGCCAGCGGCTTGGCCAGATTCCACACCTCGACGAACGGCTCCGCCGGCGCACCCGGCGCATTGCGGATCATGCCGTTGAACTGCACGCTCGCCAGGTAATCGCGGTCGGTCGTCTCGATGCCCAGCAGCTGGGAATCGATGCTGACCACTTCCGTGTAGTCCGGCTGGCCGCCCCGCTCCTGCACCTGCAGCGACAGTTCGGCATACACCTCGGGCGACGTGAACTCGCGCAGGTCGGCCAGGTCGCTGCGGTCCCAGGCGGCCTGCATGCGGATGAACGAGGCCTTGGCGTGGCGCAGGAATGCCTCCGTGTCGAACCCGGCCGGCACGCCCCACGCCTCGTGCGCGGGCGCGGCCTTGTCGAGGGACGGCGCGTTCGAGAATCCGGACTGGAAACCGCCCTGGTTGCCGGCGTAGGCACTGTTCAGGCCCGAACCGATTTCCGGCGTGGCCGAGGCCGGCACGGGGGTCGAGTTAAAACCGGTGAAGGTCGGGTTGGCCGGCGTGTCCTTGCGGCGGAACATGCGCACGATGAACATCACGGCGAACACGAGCAGCAGGATCATCAGCAGCGACGACAGCGCGCTGGCCATGGCACCGCCGATGCCGAAGTGCGAGAACAGCGCGCCCAGGCCGAGGCCGAGCAGCGCTCCGCCCAGCACGCCTTTCCACATGCTCGGCCGTTTCACCGGCAGCGCGGCCGGCACGGCGGGAGCCGGGGCCGGACGCTGGTACGACGGCTGCTGGGAAGGCGCGGGGGTCGGCGCCGGGGCCGGTGCACGCATGCGGCTCACGGACTGCGACTGGCGGCCGAACGAACGGCTGCCGCCGAGCGGGCGCGCGTCGGCGACGCTGGACAACGTCATCAGCGCGATCATCATGCTGGCCAAGAATTTTTTCATCTGCTCACCTCAGAGTTTGATGCCGGTGTGCAGTGCGGCCACACCAGCCGTCAGGTTGTAGTACTGGACGCGTTCCAGGCCGGCCGTTTCCATCATCGATTTCAGCGTGTCCTGGTCCGGATGCATGCGGATCGATTCCGCCAGGTAGCGATAGCTTTCGGCATCGTTGGCGATGCGCTGGCCCAGCCACGGCAGCACGGAGAACGAGTACACGTCATACGGCTTTTGCAGCGGCGCCGCGACTTTCGAAAACTCCAGCACGAGCAACTTGCCGCCCGGCTTGAGCACACGACGCATTTCCGCCAGTGCCAGATCCTTGTGCGTCATGTTGCGCAGGCCGAAAGCCACGCTGACGCGGTCGAAATAATTGTCCGGAAACGGCAGTTTTTCCGCGTCACAAAGCAAGGTGGGGGTGACGAGACCCTTGTTCAATAGACGATCGCGGCCCACCCGCAGCATCGACTCGTTGATGTCCGTGAGCCAGACCTCGCCGCTCGGCCCCGCCTGTTTGGCGAATGCCTTGGACAGGTCACCCGTGCCGCCCGCGATGTCGAGCACCCTGAAGCCGGGACGCACGCCGGCCTGGGCGATGGTGAACGCCTTCCACACGCGATGCAGGCCCGCAGACATGAGGTCGTTCATCACGTCGTATTTCGACGCGACCGAGTGGAATACCTTGGCTACCTCATGGACCTTCTCGTCTTCCGAGACGGTCTTGTAGCCGAAATGGGTGGTGTTGGTCATAGTGGCAAGCTGTTTGGTCTTGCCGCATTATACAAGCCGGGTGCTGCGGCCAGCTTAAAGAGGACTTACCGCGTCCGCGCGAATCTGGCGAACACATTGCGCAGCATCCGGCTCAATATCGGGTCGATCGCCAGGCTGCCGCCGAAGGTGATCGACCCGACCGAAAACACGCCGCCCCCGCCCGCGTGCGTGAAATACGTCATGTCCGCGCCACTGCGCCAGCGGTTGGTGCCCTTGGCCAGGTGCACCAGTCCGGCGGGTCGGTTGCGGGAATCGATCTTGTCCATTTCCCACCCCGAAGCGCCGCCCAGGTTCAGGCCGGACCGGCCGATCAGCATGCCTTTTTCGACGCCGGTGCCGTCAAAGATCCAGTGGTCGGGTGCGATCACCTTGTAAGGGCATGTCGATTTGTAGCCGGCCTTCGTGAAACGGATGCCGAGCGTTTGCGTCTCCGGACGCCCGCAATCGCGCCATCGCCCGCCCGCTTCGCCGCTGAAGGTGTGCCTGCTGCCGTCGTATTTCACCTCGAGCTGGTGCCCACGGATTTCCGTTTTCCAATAAAGGCCATTGCCCGAGAGATAGATCAGATTGCCGCCGGCGCCAAGAAAACGTTCCAGTCCACCATACATCGCCTCCGTCCAGTACTCGCTGTGTGTACTGATCAGCAAGGTAGCGTATCGCTGCAACAGGTCCGGCGTGTCGTGCAGGTCGAGGTCGGCGTACAGGTCGTAGGCGATCCCGTTCTGCTCCAGCCAGCGCAGTATGTGCCTCTCGGCGTTCGCCAGATGCCGGTCGTCGCCGGCCATCGAGGCCGCCGGATTGGGCCGATGCATGTGCACGCGGAACGCACTCTGCCTGGCGAGGCCGTCGTCGACGTCGTAGCGGTACAGCGACGCGCCGCCCCATGGGTTGTAAGCGAGCCAGGTATTGGTCGACGCCAATACCGCCACGTCGGCACGCGTGCCTGTCCCGGGTACCTTGACGATGAACGTGATGTCGAAAGCGGCGCCGCTGTCGTCGGCAATACGCGCCGTGTACATCCCGCTCCGCCAATCCGCGCCGACCTCCAGCGTCCAGGTGGGCTCCCAATTGGCGCCCTGTTCGAAGACATCGGCGGCGTAGTGTTGAGGCTTGCCCGCGATCTCGCCGATGTGCAACACCGGCTGCTCATGCACGCATTGCCGGAGGACGGTCAGCGCAAAACGCAGGCGCGGCGCGTGAACGAATAATTGCAGGCGCTCGCCAGGAAATGCGCTGATCCGGTCGGCATAGCCTTCGAGCGCATGCAGATTCTCCACGGGACGGTCCGGGGCAAGCGTGGATGTGCTGAGTCGAAAGTTTCCTGCCGCAATTGGAATGTCACCGACATTTTCTACGCTCACGGCAAGTTGAGAGGTTTGAAGACAGGAAGACGGCAGCTCGAGAACAAAGAATATATGCCGATTTAGAAGAATCCGGATCATATATTCCATTCTCAATACCAAAGGCAATTTTCTTTTACGGCTAATTAAATTGTCTTTAGGCATTATGAATTGCTCTGAATCTATTTCATGAAGCAGCTTCCCATCGGGCTCATAAAACCTGAAGCGCAGCCTCCGCATTGGCGCGATGCCGTATGCCTCGAAAATAAGGCTTGCCTGCAACACGCGAGGGTAATCTGCAATACGGAAACGATAGGTTCGTACGGCCGACCCCTGGAGAATAAGAACGGACATCGCGGTGCGCCTTCAGTCTTGCAGCATTGACGCACCACCATATCCCAACATTACAAGCAGCCATTGAGATCGCACATAACGCTGCTTTTGACCCGAATCACATGTCTGAAAACGATATCAGCAACGCAGATGTCGGCTTTACCACACACGATATAAATTGTGCATCGCATTTGTGAAAACTCTGCTTATAATGGTTTTCGCTCGCGCACAGTTTGGAACAGGGATGCCTTATCGCTTAACCATGTGCCGCCGGCATTTATATGACTTGTTAAAAAAATTCTTGAGAGAGAGAGACATGGCGACTGGCACCGTGAAATGGTTCAACGACGCAAAAGGCTTCGGCTTCATCAAACCGGATGATGGTGGCGACGATCTGTTCGCACACTTTTCGGCCATCAATTCGGCCGGCTTCAAATCGCTGGCGGAAAACCAGCGTGTCACCTTCGACGTTACCTCCGGCCCGAAGGGCAAGCAGGCAGCAAACATCCAGCCGCAGTAAATCCTGACCGGACCGCAGACCGGATAACGCCGACCTACCCGGCCGGCAAAGAAAAAAGCGCCGTGTGTCGAACCGGCGCTTTTTTCGTTTACGTGACCCGATGTGCGGGAACCTCGTGTACGGGGTCAGTGGCCGCCGCAGCCTCCGGTGCCACAGCCGCCGCCTTTTTGCGCGACTGGAGCGGCACTCGGCTCACGGCCGCTGTCGCCCGCATATCCGGCCGCATGCAGGCGGCCCAGGTAATCCTGCCACAGCGCATCCTGCTCGTTGCCCAGCTTGTACAGGTAGTCCCACGTATAAATGCCGGACTCGTGGCCATCCGTGAACAGCGGCTTCACGCCATAGTTGCCGACCGGTTCGGCGCCGCGGATGCCGACGTCGCGCTTGCCGACCTGCAGCACTTCCTGGCCCGGGCCATGACCCTTCACTTCGGCCGAGGGCGAGTACACGCGCAGCAGCTCGAACGGGATGGAGAACGCGGCGCCATCGTCGAAGGCGATTTCCAGGATCTTCGATTGCTGGCGGATGGTGAGATTGGTAGGCGTGGCCATGATGTCGTGAACGGTAAGCGGAAGCTTGTTTTAGCGGGCGGCGAAGCGCCGTGCGATCGCCTCGGCCAGTTGCGGCATGAGGGCCCGGCGCGCCCGCAGCACCGCCTCGTCGGTCGTGCGCTGCGCCTGCGCCCACACGGGCGCGGGGAAATGCGCGTCGTCGGCATAACGCGGGATCACGTGCCAGTGCAGGTGCGGGACGACGTTGCCCAGGCTCGCCACATTGACCTTCAGCGGCTGCATCACCTCGCGCACCGCCAGCTCCAGCCTGTACACGGCGTCGTTCAGCAGCAGGCGGTCGGCATCCGCCAGGTCGCTCACTTCGCGCACGTGGTCTTTCCAGATCACGCGCGCGAAGCCGGGATAGTTGGCGTCGTCGACGAGGATCACTATGAACCTGTCGTTGTCGACGACGGTCGAAGGTGTGGCAACTGAGGACAGTTCGCACAGCTCGCAGCCGGCCACGCGCTGCGTCATACGAGCACCCGCTCGATGCCGCCGTTGTTGGCGTTGGCCACGTAGTCCGGCAGCCAGTTCTCGCCCAGCAGGTGGCGCGCCATCTCGACGACGATGTAGTCGGCGGTGGTGCCCGAGTCGTCGTTGTAGCGCGACAGGCCCTGCAGGCAGGACGGGCAGCTCGTCAGGATCTTGACGTCGCCGGTGAACCCATCCTCGCGCAGCTTGTCGGCGCCCTTCACCATCTCCTGCTCCTTGCGGAAGCGGACCTGGGTCGAGATGTCCGGACGGCTCACCGCGAACGTGCCCGACTCGCCGCAGCAGCGGTCGTTCTTCTCGATCTTGACGTTGTCGACGGTCTGCACCAGCGCGTTCACGGTCTTCACCGAATCCTGCAGCTTCATCGGCGTGTGGCACGGGTCGTGGTACATGTAGCGCGTACCGGTGACGCCTTCCAGCTTGACGCCCTTCTCCATCAGGTACTCGTGGATGTCGATGATGCGGCAGCCCGGGAAGATCTTCTCGAACTCGTAGGTCGCCAGCTGGTCGTAGCAGGTACCGCACGAGACGACGACGGTCTTGATGTCGAGGTAGTTCAGCGTGTTGGCCATGCGGTGGAACAGCACGCGGTTATCCGTCATCATCTTGTCGGCCTTGTCGTACTGGCCGGCGCCGCGCTGCGGATAGCCGCAGCACAGGTAGCCCGGCGGCAGCACGGTCTGCACGCCCACCTCCCACAGCATCGCCTGCGTGGCCAGGCCCACCTGCGAGAACAGGCGCTCGGAGCCGCAGCCCGGGAAGTAGAACACGGCTTCCGTGTCGGCGTTGGTGACCTTCGGGTTGCGGATGATCGGGATGACCTTGTCGTCCTCGATGTCCAGCAGCGCGCGCGCCGTCTTCTTCGGCAGGTTGCCCGGCATCTTCTTGTTCACGAAGTGGATCACCTGCTCGCGGATCGGCGCCTTGCCGGTCGTCGGGGGCGGCGCCTTCGTCTGTTCCTTCGCGACGGCCTTCAACACGGTCGCGCCGAGACGCTGGGCCTTGTAGCCCCAGTCGATCATCCCCTTGCGCATCGCGTTGATCGTGGTCGGATCGGTCGCGTTCAGGAAGAACATGCCCGCGCGCTGGGCCGGCTTGAAGCTGCGCTTGTCCATCTTGCGCAGCAGGTTACGCATGTTCATCGAGACGTCGCCGAAGTCGATGTTGACCGGGCACGGCGTCACGCACTTGTGGCACACGGTGCAGTGGTCGGACACGTCCTCGAATTCTTCCCAGTGGCGGATCGAGACGCCGCGGCGGGTCTGCTCCTCGTACAGGAACGCTTCGATCAGCGCGGACGTCGCGAGGATCTTGTCGCGCGGCGAGTACAGCAGGTTCGACTGCGGCACGTGCGTCGTGCACACCGGTTTGCACTTGCCGCAGCGCAGGCAGTCCTTGACGCTGTTGGCGATCTCGCCGATGTCGCTCTGCTGCATGATCAGCGATTCGTGGCCCATCAGGCCGAACGACGGCGTGTAGGCGTTGCGCAGGTCGGCGTACGCGGTCTCGCTGTTCAGGAGCTTGCCCTTGTTGAAGCGGCCTTCCGGATCGACGCGCTTTTTATAGTCGCGGAAGTCGCGGATCTCGTCCTCGGTGAGGAATTCCAGCTTCGTGATGCCGATGCCGTGCTCGCCCGAGATGACGCCGTCCAGCGAACGCGCCAGCTTCATGATGCGCTCGACGGCCTTGTGCGCGTCCTGCAGCATCGCGTAGTCGTCCGAGTTCACGGGCAGGTTCGTGTGCACGTTGCCGTCGCCGGCGTGCATGTGCAGCGCGACGAATACGCGCGAACGCAGCACGCGCTTGTGGATGTCGGTGGCCGCGTCCAGGATCGGTTTATACGCGGCGCCGTTGAAGATCTGACGCAGCGGCGCACGGATCTCGCTCTTCCACGATGCGCGCACGGTGTGGTCCTGCACGACGTCGAACAGCTTCGCGCCCGGCTGCTGCGCGAGGCGCGCCTGGAACGTGCCGGCGAAACCTTCGAGGCCGAACTCGCCCAGCTTGCCGAGCACGTCGCCCAGCGGCAGGTCGAGGTTGGCCGTGATCCAGCCCCAGCGCGCGGCCACGCGGGCCAGCAGCTCGTCGGCCTGCTGCGCGCGGTCGCCGAGGATCTCTTCCTTCGACACGCCTTCGCCGGTGGCGTCGTCCGCCTTCGTCACTTCCAGGTTCCCGGACGTGAAGTACGCATGCAGTTCTTCCACCAACTGCAGCTTGTTCTTGATCGACAGCTCGATGTTGATGCGCTCGATGCCGTCCGTGTACTCGCCCATCCGGTTCAGCGGAATGACGACGTCTTCGTTGATCTTGAAAGCGTTCGTGTGGCGCGCGATGGCCGCGGTACGCGAGCGATCGAGCCAGAATTTTTTACGGGCTTCCGGGCTGACGGCGACGAAGCCTTCGCCCACGCGCGTGTTCGCGAGACGCACGACTTCCGACGTGGCCAGCGCCACGGCATTCTCGTCGTCGCCGACGATGTCGCCGAACAGCGCCATCTTCGGCAGGGTGCCGCGCTTGGACTTGGTCGAATAGCCGACGGCGCGCAGGTAGCGCTCGTCCAGGTGCTCCAGGCCCGCGAGGCGCAGGCTGGCGAATTCCGGCTTGCCGCTCTTGGGCAGGCTGTCCAGGTAATCCTTGATCTCGACGATCGACGGGATCGCGTCGCGCGCCTGGCCGAAGAATTCCAGCGCGACGGTGCGCGTAAACTTCGGCATCTTGTGCAGGATCCAGCGCGACGACGTGATCAGGCCATCGGTGCCCTCTTTCTGGATGCCCGGCAGGCCGGCGAGGAATTTGTCGGTGACGTCCTTGCCGAGGCCTTCCTTGCGGAAGCGGCGGCCTTCGATGGCCAGCGTCTCGGTGCGGAACGGCTGGCCTTTCGGTGCGCCTTTTTCCGACGGGTGCGTCCATTCGAGCTTGAACGTGGCGACCGGCGCGTCGTGGATCTTGCCCAGGTTGTGGTCGACGCGGGTGACGTCGAGCCAGTCGCCGTTCGGGTCGACCATGCGCCACGATGCCAGGTTGTCCAGCGCCGTGCCCCACAGGACGGCCTTCTTGCCGCCCGCGTTCATCGCGATGTTCCCGCCGATGCACGAGGCGTGCGCCGAGGTCGGGTCGACGGCGAACACGAAGCCGGCCTTCTCGGCGGCCTGCGACACCCGCTGCGTGACGACGCCGGCGCCCGTATGGATCGTGGCGTAGTCGCGGTCGACGCCCGGCAGGCGCGTCATCTCGACGTCGCCCATCTGCAGCAGCTTTTCCGTGTTGATGACGGCCGACATCGGCGACAGCGGAATCGCGCCGCCCGTGTAGCCGGTGCCGCCACCGCGCGGAATGATGGTCAGCCCGAGTTCGATGCAGCCCTTTACGAGGCCGGCCATCTCGTCTTCCGAATCCGGCAGCAGGACGAGGAACGGGTATTCGACGCGCCAGTCGGTGGCATCCGTCACGTGCGACGTGCGGTGCATGCCGTCGAAGCGGATGTTGCGTTTGTCGGTGTAGCGGCCCAGCACGGCCCTGGCGCGCTTGCGCAGGTCGTAGGTATCCGCGAACTCGCGGCCGAAGTCGTCGACGGCCTTGCGCGCGGCGACGAGCAGCTGCTCGACGGCGGCGCTGCGGCGTGCGGCCGTGGCCGGATCGGCATCGCCGGCATCGACCGTCAGGCGGCGCTTGTCGACTTCCGCCAGGCGGTGGTGCAGCGCTTCGATCAGCTTGGCGCGGCGCTTCGGGTTGTCCAGCAGGTCGTCCTGCAGGTAGGGGTTGCGGCGCACGACCCAGATATCGCCCAGGACTTCGTACAGCATGCGCGCCGAGCGCCCGGTCTGGCGGGCACCGCGCAATTCGTCCAGCAATTGCCACGATGACTCGCCCAGCAGACGGATCACGATCTCGCGATCGGAGAACGACGTGTAGTTATAGGGGATTTCGCGCAGCCGGATGGGCGCGTTCTCTTCGAGCAGGGCGTGGATATTGGCAGGAGCGTTCATGGGGGAGATCGAAGGCGTACTGACGCGTAGGACTCTCTATTCTAGCTTATTGCTATGCACCACGCTGGGGAGGAAGCGATTTTAGCAACGGCGGTGAAGCAAAAACCAACGGAAAAACCGATTCAGGCTCAAATTTGTTTTGGCAAAACGCAATGTTTTCCAGTGAAAGCTCGGCACCGGGAAGAATGGAGCATCTTATCCACGTCTGCGACTATCCGAACAGCTTGCTGCTCATGTCCCCAAGCCACTTCCACCACCCGTTGGGCACGTACAGCAGCGTGACCGTCATGAACACGTAGCGCCCGAACTTGCCGATCGCCATGTAGATCACGCTGGGCCAGAACGGCAGATGCAGCCAGCCGGCCAGGGTGCACAGCGGGTCGCCGATGCCGGGCACCCAGGACAGCAGCATCGTCTTCGCGCCGTAGCGCTTCAGCCAGTGGAACCAGCGCGACGAGCGTTCCTTGGCGAAGGCGACCTTGGCACGGTAGCCGATCCAGTAGTCGACGATGCCGCCCAGGGTGTTGCCCAGCGTGGCGACGAGGATCACCGGCCAGAACATCGCGGGATTGGCCTTCACCACGGCGAACACGGCCGGCTCGGAGCCGAGCGGCAGCAAGGTGGCGGACACGAAGGCGATCAGGAATACCGAAGTGAGCCCGACGGTGGGGACGGCGAGGAATTTCAGCAGCCACAGGACGGCGGATTCGATCATCGGGAAAACGGCGGAAAGTAAGGGAAAAGAAGCCGGAGCGGTGGATGAGTGCCTCCATTATAATGAGGAGAAACTCATCTTAACGACACGGCATGCCGGGCTCACCAGGCCATGCTGCCGCACTGCTCGCCTCGGTTACCCACCAAGCAGGACAGTCAGCGTCGCCACCGGAACCCAGAACAGCCCGCATCGATCATGACTACCGACTACCTCAAGAAAATCCTCACCGCGCGCGTCTACGACGTGGCCGTCGAAACCCCGCTGGAATATGCTCCCAGCCTGTCCCGGCGCACGGACAACAAGATTTACCTGAAGCGCGAGGACATGCAGAGCGTCTTCAGCTTCAAGCTGCGCGGCGCCTACAACAAGATGGCGAATTTGTCGGAGTCACAACTGAAACGCGGCGTGATCTGCGCCTCGGCGGGCAACCACGCGCAGGGCGTCGCCATGTCGGCGGCCCGCCTGAACTGCCGCGCCGTGATCGTCATGCCCACCACCACGCCGAGCGTGAAGGTGGATGCGGTGCGCGCGTTCGGCGGCAGCAACGTCGAGGTGGTCCTGCACGGCGAGTCGTACACCGACGCATTCAACCACGCGCAGATGCTGGAAAAGGAGCAGAAGCTGGCATTCGTGCACCCGTTCGACGATCCGGACGTGATCGCCGGCCAGGGCACGATCGGCGTCGAGATCCTGCGCCAGCATTCCGGCCCGATCCATGCGATCTTCCTCGCGATCGGCGGCGGTGGCCTGATCAGCGGCGTGGCCGCGTACGTGAAGCAGATCCGCCCCGACATCAAGATCATCGGCGTGCAGACCAACGATTCGGACGCGATGGCGCGCAGCCTGAAGGCCGGCGAGCGCGTCACGCTGACGGACGTCGGCCTGTTCGCGGACGGCACCGCCGTGCGCCTCGTGGGTGCGGAGACGTTCCGCCTGTGCCAGCAACTGGTCGATGAGATCATCATCGTCGACAACGACGCCCTCTGCGCCGCCATCAAGGACGTGTTCACGGACACGCGCAGCATCGTCGAACCGTCCGGTGCGCTGGCCATCGCGGGCGCCAAGGCGTACGTGGAACGTTCGCTGATGTCGAAGAACCCGGTGCGCGGCGAGACGCTCGTCGCCGTCGCCTGCGGCGCCAACATGAACTTCGACCGCCTGCGCTTCGTCGCCGAACGCGCCGAGGTGGGCGAGGCGCGCGAGGCCGTGTTCGCCGTGACGATTCCCGAGCAGCGCGGCAGCTTCAAGCGCTTCTGTGCGCTGATCGGGCCGCGCAACGTCACCGAGTTCAACTACCGCATCAGCGACGAGCGCGAGGCGCACGTGTTCGTCGGCGTGCAGATCGGCAACCGCAGCGAATCCGGTACGGTCGCGCGCACGTTCGAGGAACACGGCTTCCGCACCCTCGACCTCACGCACGACGAACTGGCCAAGCAGCACGTGCGCCACCTGGTCGGCGGCAAGAGCGGGCTGGCGCACGACGAGCTGCTGTACCGCTTCGAATTCCCGGAACGCCCGGGCGCGCTGATGCGCTTCCTGGACAGCATGGCGCCGAACTGGAACATCTCGCTGTTCCACTACCGGAACCAGGGCGGCGACGTGGGCCGCATCGTCGTCGGGCTGCAGGTACCGGCCGGCGAGATGGACGAGTTCCGCCAGTTCCTCGCCACGCTGGGGTACCGGCATTGGGATGAGAGCGCGAATCCGGTCTACAAGCTGTTCCTGTAAAAAACGGGCCGCCGATGTGCATGGTGGGCACGTTTCATCTGGGGCCCCCGGCCCCAGATGCCCACCCTACGTTTATTTTGGCGCGCATCATACAATCCGTAGGGTGGGCTCCCCGAGCCCACCATTGTGTGCCCACCCGTAACGCATGAGTTAACGGGACACGCACCGATCGCCGGAAAGGTGTACGATACGCCGCTTTGCCGCCGCCGGACCGGCATCGCCACCACGTCACGAGCGTATGGCCGGCATCGAGACTGAAACCATGACCAATTCCCCTGAACAATCGCCCCTCGGCAAAAACTCGGCCTACCAGACCCAGTACACGCCGGAGCTGCTCTTTCCCATTCCGCGTCAGCAAAAACGCGACGAGCTCGGCCTGGCAGGCACGCTGCCGTTCTTCGGCGTCGACATCTGGAATGCGTACGAGCTGTCGTGGCTGAACATGCGCGGCAAGCCGCAGGTCGCCATCGCGACCTTTACCGTACCCGCCGATTCGCCCAACATCGTCGAATCGAAATCCTTCAAGCTGTACCTGAATTCGTTCAACCAGACCCGCCTGTCCAACACGGACGCGCTGCTGGCCCTGCTGCGCGAAGACCTGTCGAACGCGTTCGGCATCCCTGTGCACGTCACGCTGACCTTGCCGGACGAGTTCGGCAAGCTGAAGATGGGCGAGCTGGACGGGCTGCTGCTCGACCGCCTCGACGTCGAGATCGACAACTACAGTCCGTCGCCGGAATTGCTCAAGGCCAACCACGACGAGGCGGCGGTCGAGGAAACCCTCGTGTCGCACCTGCTCAAGTCGAACTGCCTCGTCACCGGCCAGCCGGACTGGGGCAGCGTGCAGATCCATTATGCGGGCCCGCAGATCGACCAGGAAAGCCTGCTGCGCTACCTGATCGGTTTCCGCGAGCACAACGAATTCCACGAGCAATGTGTCGAGCGCATCTTCACGGACATCCTGCGCCACTGCAGACCAAACAAGCTGGCCGTGTACGCCCGCTACACCCGGCGCGGCGGCCTGGACATCAATCCCTGGCGCACCAATTTCAGCACCGGCAAACCGCCCAATTTTCGTACCGCACGACAATAAGCAATGTCAACAAACAGTGTGGATGGGTGATTTTTTTACGTTCGCCCCCATCTACAGTGTACGTTTCCAGCGACATCGGCCATGGTTGCCGCGCCTTGCGCAAGGAATCGCCGCGCGGCCGCTGGATGTGCAAAGCGATAAGTTTGCGCTAGAAAAATCGGCAAAAAGAGGCCCCGGGTAGATGTTTCTTGCATGAAACTCGGGATTTCGTGGCGGAAATTGCGCATGCGTGGTGGTTGGGCGCGTGGTCTTTACGCAAAGGTTTGCGGCGGGGATCACACTGGCGCCGGACGACATGCAAAATCGAATTACACGGCCATAAAACCGGCCTATAATTCCCGCTCGCAAGCACCCGCGGGTGCACCGCACTAGAAGCGTGTTATGACTAATCTAAGCAAAATCCTCTCGCTCGAGAACGTGCAGCTGGACCTGGAAGTGTCGAGCAAGAAGCGCGCCTTCGAGCAGGCCGGCCTGATCTTCGAGAACAACTGCGGTATCGCCCGCTCCACCGTGTCGGACAACCTGTTCGCGCGCGAGCGTTTGGGCTCGACGGGGCTGGGTCATGGCGTCGCCGTGCCGCACGGCCGCATCAAGGGCAGCAAGAGCCTGAAAGCGCCGCTGGCGGCTTTCGTGCGCCTGCGCGAGCCGATCCCGTTCGAGTCGCCGGACGGGCAGCCGGTCAAGCTGCTGTTCTTCCTCCTGATCCCGGACCATGTGACGCAACAGCACCTGGAAATCCTGTCGGAGATCGCGGAACTGTTCTCGGACGAGGCAATCCGCACGGCGCTGACGACCGACACGGATCCGAAATCCGTCTACGAACGCATCATCAACTGGCAGCCGAGCCTGCAGGCCCTCGGCTGATTTGCGAAAGGCACCATGCTGCAGACTCCGCTCACCATTCAACGCCTGTACGACGACAACCGCGACAGCCTGCAACTGGGCTGGTTTGCCGGGTTTCCGGGCGGTGAGCGCGAGATTTCCGGTGACGCCGTCTCGGCCGCGGACCAGGTCGGCCACCTGAACCTGATCCACCCGGGCCGCATGCAGGTGTTTGGCCACCAGGAACTGAATTACTACCAGCGCCTGAAATCCGGCTCGCGCAGCCACCTGATCGGCGAACTGATCGCGGGCGGACCGCCGGCGCTGTTCATCGCGCAGGGTCTCGACACCCCGCCGGACATCCTCGCCATCTGCGACGAGCAGAATATCCCGCTGTTCTCCACGCCGCTGCCGGCCGCGCAGGTGATCGACTACCTGCGCGTGTACCTGTCGAAGAAGCTGGCGCAGCGCGTCATCATGCACGGCGTGTTCATGGACGTGCTGGGCGTGGGCGTGCTGATCACGGGCGACTCGGGCCTGGGCAAGAGCGAGCTTGGCCTGGAGCTGATCTCGCGCTCGCACGGCCTGGTCGCGGACGACGCCGTCGAATTCTCGCGCATCGCGCCGAACATGATCGAGGGCCGCTGCCCGCCGCTGCTGCAGAACCTGCTCGAAGTGCGCGGCCTGGGCCTGCTGGACATCAAGGCGATCTTCGGCGAGACCGCCGTGCGCCGCAAGATGCGCCTGAAGCTGATCGTCCACCTCGTCAAGCGCGGCGCGCTGGACGAAGAAGTCGAACGCCTGCCGTTCCACTTCCCCACCGAGGACGTGCTGGGCCTGCCGATCCGCAAAGTCGTGATCCCCGTCGCGGCCGGCCGCAACATCGCGGTGCTGCTCGAGGCCGCCGTGCGCAATACCATTCTGCAGTTGCGTGGCATCGATACGCTGCAGGAGTTCATGGAGCGGCAGCGCCAAGCCATGAGCAGCGACTAGCCTGTTGTAATTAGCTCATCCATAATCCTTGCCGCTGCGACAAATACATGCCGGTGCTATCATCGTCGCATGCGTATCCTACTCATTACCGGTATCTCGGGCTCCGGTAAATCCGTCGCCCTGAACGTCCTCGAAGACGCAGGCTATTACTGCGTCGACAACCTCCCTCCTGCCCTGCTGCCGGCTCTCGTCGCGACCGTCAGCGGCGGCGAGACCAAGCGCATCGCCGTCGCGGTCGATGCGCGCAGCGCCGAATCGCTGGCGGAACTGCCGACGACGGTCGCCACGCTGCGCGACGAAGGCCACGAGGTCAAGGTGATCTTCCTGACGGCCAGCACGCACTCGCTCGTCGCGCGCTTTTCCGAGACGCGGCGCAGCCATCCGCTGTCGCACGAACTGCGTCCGGGCGAAAACCCGGCGTCGCGCCGCACGCTGATCGAGTGCATTTCGGAAGAACGCGACCGCCTGGGCCCGATCGAAAAGATGGGCCATGTGATCGACACGTCGGAACTGTCGGCAAACAAGCTGCGGGCCTGGGTCAAGGAACTGGCCGAGGTCACGTACGCGCCGCTGACGCTGTATTTCGAATCGTTCGCGTTCAAGCGCGGCGTGCCGCTCGACGCCGACTTCGTGTTCGACGTGCGCGCCGTGCCGAATCCGTACTACGACCTGACGCTGCGTCCGCTCAACGGCAAGGACGCGCCCGTGATCGCCTTCCTCGACGCCCAGCCGCAGGCGGCCGAACTGCTGTCCGACATCCGCGCGTTCATCGCCAAGTGGCTGCCGTCATTCAAGAAGGACAACCGCAGCTACCTGACGGTGGCCGTCGGTTGCACGGGCGGCCAGCACCGGTCCGTGTACATGGCGGAGCGCCTCGGCGCGTATTTCGGCGAAACGGAACGGGTCGTCGTGCGGCATCGTGAGCAGCCTTGAGCCGGTGCCGGCGCCTCACGCTTAAGAAATAAAAACCTGGCAGACTACCCTCACATCGCCCTGGCCGGTACGCAGATCGATCCCGATCCAACAACGATAGTGTGAATCGTTAAGACCATCCAGGCGCGCTTCGTACAAGCAAACAGCCCCTTGTTCCGCCGCTCCACCGGGGACGGGCGAAAAAGCCTTCCAGCGGGGTTGCAACCAGCCACTGCGCCACGGGTCCGAACGAAGTCTGGAGTTGGGATATCACGTGGCTGCCGGCAGCGGTGAAGGGGCAGTTCTATTACTGGTACATGGTGCTCGACGTCTTCAGCCGCAAGATCGTCGGCCATGAGGTGCATGTGGCGGAATCGGCGGAGCTGGCGTCGCAGCTGATGCGCCGCGCCAGCCTGGCCGAGCGGCTGGCGGGTCGCCCGCTGGTGCTTCATTCGGACAATGGCAGTGCCATGAAGGGGGCCACCATGCTCGCCACGTTGGAGCAACTGGGCGTGGCGCCGTCATTCAGCCGGCCGCGTGTCAGCAACGACAACGCCTATGCAGAGTCGCTGTTCCGAACCTGCAAGTACCGTCCAGATTACCCGTCCAGGCCGTTTGGAAGCCTGGACGAAGCGCGGACGTGGACACAGAAATTCGTGCGCTGGTACAACCAGGAACACAAGCACAGCGGCCTGAAATTCGTGACGCCGGCGCAGCGTCACACTGGCCAGGATGCGGCGATCCCGGCGCGCCGCGAGAAGGTCCATCAGGATGCCAGAAACCGCAATCCGGGTCGCTGGTCGCAGGGCATCAGGAATTGGGAACTGGAAGACCAAGTCTGGTTGAATCCGGAACGGATTCGGCCAGAAGCATTACAGCAAGCAGCTTGAGCTGACGCGACAACTACGTTGACAAACGCCGGCCGACGTCTACCCTCTATATCGGGGAGTCGTTATCGCTCTCTAACCGGGCGGGAGCAAACCAATGGCTAGTGGGGAAGGATCGGCGAGTTCCAAAGAAAAGTCCCGGTTTACCCTGCGAGACTTGGTCATCTTTGTGCTCGCGTGCGTTTTGTCGGCTGTGATGGAACACGGCATCGATGGCTTTCTGCACAACGAAATGTCGCGTCATCGAAAAGGTGAGCACGTCCCTGCTGCGGAACGTTTGTTCGAGCTCAATGGAGTATATCAATCACTGATGTCCGGCGGCCCCCGCAAGCCGGTCCAGAAGTTCACCATACTCGTGGACATCGCCGCGAGGGATGATCGGTACTACAGCAGCCTGTTCGACCATGTCATCGACCCGTGCGAACGGCGGAAAGCGTTGGCGGACCTGATTGACCGGATTGCGAGCGCCAGCCCGGCAGTGATCGTGCTTGACGCACAGTTTGCGTACAACCAATGCCGGCAAGACAATGAACAAACCACCCTCCTGCAAGCGACGATTGGCAGAGTGAGCAGCACGACGCCGTTTGTATTGGGGCGCAAGCTCGATCGGTCCAAACGCGTGCTGATCCCTACCCTGACGTTCCCGGTCGTGCATGGCCAGTCCGTGCATGAGGGGTTGCTGCACTTGGACCCGGACACGAAAAAGCTTCCGCTCAAGTGGGCAACCAGCATGGACTCGGCATCAGCAGCCAAGACATCCGGACCGACCTTCATGGATACGCTCGCGCTGCAAGCTGCAGAGGCGTATGACGTCCGTTTGCTGCAAAAGTATCCGCGATTACGGGAGTTCATGAATGAAAAAAACACGTCGACGGGCGACGCCAGCCACCCGTATGTCAGCTTCCTTAATCCCGAACAATTTACCGTGTTCGCCGCCGGTGCGTTACTTTGTGGCCAGAATTATGCCGCTGCGACCAAGGTCGATGCTGCAAGCCGCTGTGAGAACGCCCCTGCAGCGCTGCGTAGTTTGCGCGGCAAGATCGTGGTGGTGGGCGCAAGCGACGAAAGCGACGCGTATCTGTCCCCCGTGGGAGAAGTTTATGGCTTTGTCCTGCACGCCAATTACATTGAAGCGCTGCTCGACCAGCGCTATTTCACCCCGGCTTCAGAGCCGGTCAACTATGTGTTTGGATTCGTGATGTTCGCCGCAATCCTGTTCTCTCTGCGCGAACCGGATCCGGTCAAGCGCATAGCGATGTTCGTCGCCACCATCATCGTCGCTTACCTGCTTGTCTATTTTTCAGTCATGTTCCTCGGGTATTACCTGAATCCGGCTTTGCTCAGCGCGGCATGGCTGGCAATAATCATTGCTCATCACGTGTATGAGAAGTTGATCCACCGTGGAGAAAAAAAATGATTAAATCTGATCGACCCTGTTGGCCTGCGAGGTGCGCTCCGGCCCTCCTGGCATGCACGCTTTTTGGCGCAAGTACCTGCACGTACGCGCGCGCCCCCATTGATCAAGCTTTTGCCCAGAGCGGCGGACAAGAGCGGCCGTCCAATGCAAAGGAGCCAGGTCCGGCAGCCGGGGGGAACTGGAACCGGCC
>NZ_JBFUDR010000089.1:0-21228 GCF_056404615.1 Massilia sp. P2_C2
ACAGGAAGCCGACCGAGAAATGCTTTGGCGTGGCCAAGGCCGGCCAGAACGAATGCGCGGCCGGTCCCGGCACCTCGTGCGCCGGCACGGCGAAGAAGGATTACCAGGGCGATGCCTGGATCCTCGTCGCGAAGGGCAGCTGCACCAGCATCGAGACGCCGAACGGCCACGGCTCGCTCACCCCGCGCAAATAACCCCGCAGTCAACGCAACCAACCACCAACCGGAGAACACCATGAAAGCACAACGCACCCAACTCGGCCTCGCCGGCGCCGCCGCCCTGCTCGCCATCGCCACCCTCGGCGCCACCAGCCCGTCGTATGCGGCGGACAAGGAACAGCCGGCCCGCTGCTACGGCATCAACGGCTGCAAGGGCGAGAGCCTGTGCTCCACCGCGAAGAACGACTGCAAGGGCCAGAACCAGTGCAAGGGCCAGGGCGTCGTCCTCAAGACCCCGACCGAGTGCAAGGCGCTGGGCGGCCGGCCGGCCGAGAAGGAGTAAGCCTGCAAGCCTGCCCGCCCACGCGGGCAGGCTCACCATCCACCACGCCACGAGACACGCCATGCCAGCCCATCTCCCTCCTCCCGTCTTCACCGGTTACGGCCTCGGCCTGCGGCGCGAGCACTACCGCGACTTCCTCGAGACGCGCGTCCCCGTCGACTTCGTCGAGGTCATCTCGGAAAACTTCATGGTGGCCGGCGGCCAGCCGCTGGACATCCTGCGCCGCGTGCGTGAACGGCATCCGGTGGCGCTGCACGGCGTGTCGCTGTCGGTCGGCTCGGCCGACGGCCTGCGCGGCGACTACCTGACGCGCCTGAAGGCGCTCGACGACGCCGTCGATCCGCTGTACGTGTCCGACCACCTGAGCTGGTCGCGCACCGGCCGCTTCAACGCGCACGACCTGCTGCCGCTGCCCTGGACGGAGGAAGCGCTCGACGCAGTCTGCGCCAACATCCACCGCGCGCAGGACGCCCTGGGGCGCACCATGCTGTTCGAGAATCCGTCGAGCTATCTCGCGTTCGCGGACGCCTCGATGCCGGAATGGGAATTCATCGCGCGCATGTGCGTGCGCACGGGCTGCGGCCTGCTGCTCGACGTGAACAACGTCTACGTGAGCGCGGCCAACCACGGCTTCGATCCGTTCGCTTACCTCGACGGTATTCCGGCGCAGCGCGTGCGCCAGATCCACCTCGCCGGCCACAGCCGGGGCGACGGCCTGTTGATCGACACGCACGACCAGAGCGTGCCCGACGGCGTGTGGTCGCTGTACGCACACGCCCTCGCGCGCTGCGGCCCCGTGGCGACAATGATCGAGCGCGACGCCGACATCCCGCCGCTGGCCGACCTGCTGGCCGAGCTGGACGTGGCCCGCCGCCTCGGCGCGGCGCCGGCACTGAAGGAGGCCGCATGAACCTGCACGCCATGCAGCGCGACTTCCGCCGCTGGCTGACGGCGGTCGACGCCCCCGCCGCGCACCGCCTGGCGGGCGCCGACCGGGCTGGCCTCGACGTCTACCAGAACAACTACCGCGTCCAGCTCGTGGGCTGCCTGGAGACGACGTATCCGCACCTGCGCACGTTCATCGGCGACGCCGCATTCCATCACGCGGCCGTCCATCACGTCACGCGCCGTCCGCCGCACGCGTGGACGCTGGATGCGTATGGCGTCGGCTTCGAACGCACGCTGCGTGCCATCTGGCCCGACAACCCGGTCCTGCACGAACTGGCATGGCTCGAATGGGCGCTGTCCACCGCTTTCGTCGCCCGCGACACCGCGCCGCTCGACCCCGCCCACCTCGCGGCCGTCGACTGGGACCGCGCGCGTCTGGACTTCGCGCCGTCGCTGCACCTGGCGCGGTTGACGACCAATGCGGCCGACCTCTGGTCCGCCCTGCAGGCCGGTGCCCCCGTGCCCGACGCGGCGCTGCTCCCGGCGCCCGCGGGCGTGGCCGTGTGGCGCCGCGGCTTCGTCGCGCGCCTGCGCGTGCTCGACCCGCTGGCGTACGACGCGCTCGTGCTGGCCCGCGCACGGCGCAGCCTGGCCGCGCCGTGCGCCTTGCTCGTCGAACGCCTCGGCGCCGGTGAAGGCGTCGCGCGGACAGGCGCGCTGCTGGCCGACTGGATCGGCAGCGAACTGCTCACGCACGTGGGCGCCACACATCAACCTGGAAAGGAAACACCATGATGCTTCAGACCATCCGCACGCGCCTGGCGCGCACACTGCCCGACGACGCCCTGCTGCTGCTCCACCGCGTGGCCGTCGCCGCCATCTTCTTCCTGTCCGGCCGCACGAAGGTCGAGGGCCTCTTCACGATCAAGCCGTCGACGTACGAATTGTTCCGGTCGGAGTACGCGCTGCCGCTGATTCCGCCCGAGTTGGCGGCCCACATGGCGACGACGGCCGAACACGTATTCCCGCTGCTGCTCGTGCTGGGCCTGGGCACGCGCGGCGCGGCGCTCGCCCTGCTGGGCATGACGGCGGTGATCGAGGTGTTCGTGTATCCGGATGCGTGGCCGACGCATTTGAGCTGGGCGGCGTTGCTGTTGCCGCTGGTGGCCAAGGGAGGGGGGAGATGGGCGCTGGACCGGGTGGCGGTTTCAGGTCCAACGTTTGAAACAACGTAGGGTGGGCGGCCCTCCGCCCACGCGTAACGTCAACGAATCGCAAACGTCCGCGTGGGCACGTTCGTGTTTGAGGCACCGCCTCAAACACCCCACCCTACGAACCGACCGGGCTTTTATTTACCGGCGACTTTCGTGATGCTCGGCAGGTTCTTGGCCACGTTGGCATCGCCACCGCTGGCCGTCAACTTGCCGGCGCCGTCGTTCCAATGCAGGCGGGTCGTCGTGCCCTTGCCCTTCTCGTAGTCGTACGACACGCCGTCGTCGTCATACAGGTCGAAGCTGCCGTCGCGGCCCGGATAGACCTTGACCTGGGCGATGCCCTGCTTCGTCGCGGTCGACTGGATCTCGGTGCCGAACGGGACGATCGAACCGGCCTTCACGAACACCGGGATGCGGTCGATCGGTGCCGCCACCTTGACCCACTGGCCGCCGGCCAGCTTCTCGTCGGTCCAGAAGTTGTACCAGTCGGTACCGGCCGGCAGGTAGACGTTCTTCTCGGTCTGGCCCTGCTCCGTCACCGGCGCCACCAGGAACGCCGGGCCGAACATGTATTGCGTGCCGATGTCGGCGACGTTCGGGTCGTTCGGGAAGTCCATCCACAGGGCGCGCATGAACGGTGCGCCCGTGTCATGCGTGAACTTGGCCTGGCTGTAGATGTACGGGATCAGCTGGTAGCGCAGCGTGTCGTAGCGGGCCATGACGGCTTCCGCCTGCTTGCCGAACGCCCAGATTTCGGTGCGCTTGCGGTCACCGTGCAGACGCAAGGTCGGCAGGAAGGTGCCGTATTCGAACCAGCGGGTCAGCAGTTCGGGATAGTCGTTGTACTGGCCGACGACGTCGCGCGCGTCCGACGGATCGAGCAGCGGCGGCTTCACGGCGCTCGTCGACCCCGGCAGGCTCTGCCAGCCGCCGATGTCGTTGCCCCACAGGGCGATGCCGGAGGCCGTCATGTTCAGGCCCGTCGGGATCTGGCGCGCGAGCGCTTCCCACGACGGGTTCACGTCCGACGACCAGAACAGCGCGCCCGTGCGCTGCGAGCCGAGGTAGGCGGCGCGCGACAGGATCAGGACGCGCTTGTTCGGCTTCCATGCACGCATGTTGTCGGCAACGCCTTCCACGTGCATCAGCGGGAACAGGTTGTGGTAGCGGTCGCCCGAACCGATCGAGTAGAAGAAACCGTCCGGCACCAGGTCCGGTTCGGTCTCGTCCAGCCACGGATAGTCGAAGCCGTGGGACAGGACGTTGTCGCGCGACTTCTCCCAGAACCACTGGCGCGCCTTCGGATTCGTGGCGTCGATCAGGCCGCCCGTGCGGTCGGAGCGGAACGGCAGGCCGTCGACGGTCTTGCCGTCCTTGTCCTTCAGCAGGTAGCCCTTGGCATCGAGTTCGTTGAAGTAGCGGCCCGCCGTTTCATAGCGCGGCCAGATCGAGATGATCGACTGCATGCCCATGTCGTGCAGCTGCTTGTTCATGCCGTCCGGGTCCGGGAACTCGGCCGGGTTGATGTCCATCTGGCCCATGCGGGTCCAGTAGAACCAGTCGACGACCATCACGTCGAGCGGGTATTTTTTCTGGCGATAGGTGTTCGCGACGGTCAGCACTTCGTCTTGGCTGGAGTAGCGCGCCTTCGACTGGATCAGGCCGAACGCGGCCTTCGGCGGAATCGGCGTCTTGCCCGTCACGCGTGCGTAGCCCGAATAGATCTCGTCCGCGGTCTTGCCGGTGATGATGAAGAACGACACGCGCTCGCCCACGTTGGACTGGAAGCTCGTGCGGCCGTGGATGCCGGCGTTGAAGCGCGTGGCCGACGGGTTGTCCCAGACGATGCCATAACCTTTCGAGGACACCATGAACGGCACGCACACGGTCTCGCCCGCGGGCGCATCGTACCAGTGCTTGCAGTCGAGCGTGCGGCCGCGCAGGTCCAGCGGGCCGGTCGACTCCTGGTTCTGGCCCATGCCGTAGTAATGCTCGTCGGGGGCGGCGGCGAACGAGGCGCCGACCTGGTAGGTCTTTTCGCCGGCGACGGTCTGCGGCGACATCTCCCAGCCCTGCATGTTGACGATCGTCTCGCCCTTGGCATTCTTGACCTGCAGGCCGACCGGGGCCAGCGACGGCGCGAAGTATTTTTCCGGCTGGCTCGGCGTGCGTGCCGGCGGCGCCGCGTTCACGTGCAGCGTCATGCCGTTCGAGGTGAAGGTGTCGCCGTCATTGCCGGCGGTATGGCGGAACGCGCCGTTGTCGGCATTCTTCGCCAGGATGCCGTAGCCCGGGCCCTTGAGGACTTCGTCCTTGTCGACGGCGATCGTCACATGGACGACGTTCGGGCCGTAGGCTTCCACCGTCACCCAGGCCCCGTTACGGTCAAGCGTGACCCGGTCCAGGGTGGTCAGCGGGGCGGCGAAGGCCGCGGGTACGAAAGCGAGCGCCGATGTTAACGCAAACAGCGTGCGGTGCAGGGTAAGTCTCATCCAGTCCTCTATCGCAGGGGGGGGTCAATCGGGCGACGTGCGGCGCGGCGGCATTCGGCCGGAGAGACTGTACTGACAGGCCGTATGGCGCGCAGGCCCGTTCGGTGGGCGGGCTGGATCGTCTCCTCGGCGCGGTACCGTCCAGTGCGGCGGCGTGCRCATTATTGTTGAAGCATTATTGTCGCTGTTAGCGGTCACACACGCAATCGTTAAAAACACCGATCGGGTGAAAATAATGCGTTGCTATACGCTACCAAACAGCATCGATAAAAAAGGCCGTAACGTCAAATTCGGGGTCAGAGCACATTTTGGCGAAAATTCGGGGTCAGAGCACTTTTCGGTACACAAGCCATGAGGCAACCTGTACCACGATCGACACCCTTCTCCACCCAATACCGTGACGGTGCCGGGCCAACGCCGGCGCGTGATTTTGTATCGAGACATTGATTCGAAATGCGCTCTGACCCCGAATTTCGTTGAAAAGGTGCTCTGACCCCGAATTTACTATCAAGGCATTTCGATAAAAAAACGGGCCGCCCCCGAGGGACGGCCCTTTGTTACGTGCGGCCGGTGCAGCACCGCAGCATCACCCGATCAGAACTTGTAGCGCGCACCCAGCATGTAGCGCGGGCCGCCGGTCGTCACCTGCAGCACCTGCTGGTCGGTACGGCCATGCGTGCGCATGGTCGAATCGGTCAGGTTGATGGCCTCCAGCGAGACGGACAGGTTCGGGTTCACGTTGTAGCCGATCGACAGGTCGGTCTGGCCGTACGGCTCGACGTAGCGCGGGTTCGGCTTGCCGTTGTCGGCCACGCTCGCGAGGAACTCGCCGCGCCAGTTGTAGGCGAGGCGGATCGACCATTTCTGGTCCTCGTAGATACCGACCAGGTTGGCGGAGTTCGACAGGCCGACGAGAGCGAACTGGTTGCCCGCGCCCAGGTTGTTGTACGTGAGGCCCGACTTCACGTACGTATAGTTGGCCTGGAAGCCGAGGCCGTTGCTGAACATGTGCTGCCAGTTGACTTCCGCACCCTTCAGGTTCGCCTTGTCCTGGTTGATGAACGTCGTCACCTGGTACGGCAGCGCCGGGTCGCCCGGGATGCCGCTGATCGTGCCCGTCAGGTTGCCCGCCGGGTTGACGCCGGTCGCCGTCACGCCGGGCTGGCCGTTGAAGTGCGACAGGATGTAGTTGCGCATGCAGTTCGTGTCGGTCGCCACGCAACCGGACGCGAGGGCCGCGTTCCAGTACGCGCCGCCCACCGGCGTCGTCGCCGTCGTCGACGGTTCGTTGACGACCGTCTGGCCGGCATAGTCGGACAGGTCCTTGTAGAACAGGCCCAGCGAGATCATGCTCTGCTTCGTGTAATACCACTCGGCCGACAGGTCCAGGTTCTTCGACTTGACCGGCGACAGGCCCGGGTTGCCGCGGTTGGCCGTCGTGCCGGTCACGCCCGCCGTCGCGCTGTACGTCGTGCCGCCCTCGATCTGGTCGTAGCGCGGCCGGCCGATCGACACGCCATAGCTGGCGCGCACCTTCAGGTCCGGACGCACGTCCATGTCCCAGTCCAGGGTGGGCAGGAAGTTGCTGTAGCTGCCGTTCTGGGTCTGGAACGTCTGCGCGCCGAACACGATCGGCAGTTCGTTCTGCGAGATCCAGTTGACCTGGGTCGGCTGCTTCAGCAGGCCCGTCGAGGCGACGTCGGTCTTCTCGTAGCGGAAGCCCACGCCGGTATGCATCGGCATCGCCGTGTCCCAGTCCGTGTTGAACTGCACGTACAGCGCCTTGGTCTTCTCGATCGTCGTGCGGTTGAAGCTCGGGTTCGAGAGGCTCGGGGTATAGCCGGCCTGGTCGCCCGTGACCTTGATCGCGTTGTCGCGCACCTTGGCGAAGTCGAACAGCATGTACTGGTTGTACATGCGCGGATTGCCCGAACCACCCAGCTTGCTGAAGTACTGGCTGATCGTGTCCGGGTACCACAGGCTCTGGTTGTAATCGCCCGGCGTCTTCGACGTGCCGCCCCACGAGTCGCGCTGCACCTGCTGGAACACGGAATGGTTGTTGACCTTCGTGTGCGACAGGCCGAAGTTCAGGTTCGACGATTCAAACAGCTTCAGGCTGCCGCCGGCCTGGATCTGGTCGATCTTCATCTTGTTCAGACCATCCTGGAACCACGAACCGGACACCTGGTTCGGCGAGGCCTGGTAGTTGCCGCCGCCCGGGATGACGAGAATCGGCATCTCCTGGCTGAAGTCGACGCCGGTCGTGTTGCGCGAGAAGGTGACGGTCGCCAGGTCGTTGTTCGAGCCGAACGGGCTGTCCTTCCCGGACTCGGCCACCGAGTGGTGCATGTCCAGCGACAGGCGCAGCGCGGGCGAGACGCGCCATTGGGTGTTGAAGCCGATCGAGTCCAGCGTCGACTTGGTGGCGAAGTCGCCGCCGTTCATCGCCAGGTCCTGGTTCTTGACCTGCTCTTCATAGTAGATCGGCGAGGCGATCGGGCCGTTCGTCCAGCTGCTGGTCTGGGCGTTCAGCGGATGGTTGAACCAGACCGACAGCTCGTGGTACCTGGTCTGGATCTTGTTCTGGGCATACGTGTAGTCCAGCGTGGTCGTCAGGTCCTTGACCGGGCGGAACTGGAACGTCAGCTGGCCGTTGGTGCGCTGGCGCTGCGAGCCGCGCACGAAATACGACAGGTTCTGCGGCGTGAGATAGATGTCGCTGGCCTTCGGCGGGTTCGTCACGCCGACGCCCGACACGGGGATCGGGCCCGGGTCCTGGCTGACGGTGTTGCCGTGGAACGGACCGAGCCAGCCGTTGGTGACGGAGGCCTGGTTCACGCCCAGGTTGCGCTCCTGGTAGCTGCCCGTGACGGCGAAGCCGAACATGCCGTCGCCCCACGTCGTGCTGTACAGGCCGGAGACTTCCGGCGTGATCTTCTTGGCGGCGTCGATCGCCGGCAGGTTGTTGTTGGACTTGTCGTACACGCCCTTCACGCCGAAGCTGGCGCGCTGGCCCAGATCGAGCGGACGGCCCGTCATGATGTTCAGCGTGGCGCCGATGCCGCCCGGCGGCGTGTCGGCGCGTGCGCTCTTGTACACCTGGATCTGCGACACGGCTTCCGATGCCAGGTTACTGAAATCGAATGCGCGGCCGGCCTGGTCGCCCAGGTTTGCGGTCGGCATCTGGCGCCCGTTCAGCAGCACCATGTTCAGGTCCGGGCCGACGCCGCGCACCGTGACGTTGGCGCCCTCGCCGCGGTTGCGGTCGATCGACACGCCGGAGATGCGCTGGACGGCTTCGGCCAGGTTGGTGTCGGGGAATTTGCCGATGTCGTCGGCCACGATGCCGTCGACGATACCATCGGAGTTACGCTTCAGGTTCAGCGTGGACTGCATGCTGGCACGGATACCGGTCACCACGACGGTATTCGTCGCGACGCCCTGCACCGGTGCCGTCACCGCCGGGTCGGTCGGCGTGGCGATGCCGTTGGCGGCGCCGTTGGCATTGACGGCGTGCGCGCCTGCGATGTCCACATCCTGGGCATGGGCCGGCATGACCAGCGCCGCGCAGGCACTCGCAACGGCAAGGCTGATCAGGCGTTGCCTGGTGTTCAAGTGATGGGAAAAAAACCTCTTGGTGTACTGCACTGTGTCTCCTCTCGTCTCTCGAAAAAGCGCCGCGCCCGACGGGCAACGGCGGTCCGTGGTGGTGGTACTACAACCTGGCGGTCCCACGTCCGGTCATTGCCGGCGGGGTCTCGTGTCCCTGGCGCGGCCGCCTTCACGGCCAGCGCTGTATTGACTCTTTGATCATTGATAGCGGACATCATTTCCCTTAGATTAAGAACATTAAATATTTTGGTCAATCGGTCGAACAAACTGCGCGCCCCAAGAGCGTGCGTTAATGCACCATATCGGAAGGCAAGTTTGGTTGTGAAATATTCGATTACATAGCGTACGTACAAAGATGTCGACGCGTGTTCGAGAAATCGATTTCACAATTAAATCAATTACTTCGCTGAATGTGGCGAGGATGGGTTGGCGAGCATGCCTCAGCTGGCTCAGCAATTAAGGATTCGTAAATATTCAGGGCGCATGACCAACAAATTTTTCCAATCTGTTGCATAATCATCACAATTACTAGAATTCCTGCCCCATGCCAGTTACCGGTGACCAGCAACTCCTAAAACAACTGAACCGCATGGCCGTCGTGCGCCAGGTCAGCACCCAGCCCGGGCTGTCGCGCGCGGCGCTGGCGGACGTCCTGGGACTCACGAAGTCCACCGTCAGCCTGCTCGTGCGCGACCTGGTCGAGGAAGGCTGGCTCACGGAAAGCGAATTGATCGTGACGGGCGAAGTCGGCCGTCGGGCGACCCCGCTGCATCTCGATCCGTCGCGCCTGGCCCTGCTCGGCGCCGAACTGGGCGTGGACGAGGCGCGCGTCGTCGCGACGAATCTGCTGGGCGACGTGATCGAGACACGCATCCTTTCCTACGAGGATCCGGGCGATCCAACGACGTGCATCCGGCAGGCGGCGCTCGCGCTCGTGAAGCTGGCGAAACGGCTGGCGCGCCCCGTACTCGGCGTGGGCATCGGCCTGCACGGCGCCGTCGACGAAGCGCTGGGCCTGCTGCACCACGCGCCCCACCTCGGCTGGCGCGACGTGGACGTGGCCGGCATCGTCCAGGCCCACGTGAAGGGCTCGCCGCTCGACGGGCTGCCGCTGTTCATGCAGAACGAGGCGAACGTGGCTGCCTTGGGCGAATTCGAATTCGCCGACCAGTCCAGCACCGATCCCTTGATCTACCTGTCGATCGGCTACGGCGTGGGCGCCGGCGTGATCGTCAACGACCGCCTGCTGACCGGGCTGCACGGCTTCGCCGGCGAAGTGGGCCACGCCATCCTGCAGACCGGCGGGCCGCTATGCTCGTGCGGCAGGCGCGGCTGTGCCGACGCGCTGATCGGCCTCGCCTCACTGCTGGGTGCAGAGCGGCCGAGCCATCCAGCGCTGGAACGGCTGTTCGGCCGCGTGGCCGACGGCGATGCGGCCACCTGCGCCGCCGTCGACGCGGCCGGCCGCCAGCTCGGCGTCCTACTCAACAACCTGTGGGCCGGCTTCGACCCGATGGCGATCGTGATCGGCGGCCCCGCCCTGCAGCTGGGCGAGACCTTCATCGGGCCGGCCCGCCACGTGCTGGCCGCGTACGCGCACGCCGCCATGCTGCAGGCTCCCGTCATCCGCACATCGCACTTCGGGGCCCAGGCCGTCGCCGTGGGCGCCGCCGCGCTGGCGCGCTACCGCGTCACGCGTCCGCTCGACGTGCAACGCATCGAACGCAGTGCCAGGCCGCCCCCCCGACTGGCCGGGCTGGCGCTGCCGCACTGACATCGCACCGACATCGCACCGACATCGCAAGGATTACAATGACCGCTGACACGATCAACGTTGGACTCATCGGCTATGGCTTCGCCGGACAGGTCTTCCATGCTCCCCTGCTGCGCACGACACCTGGCCTTGCCATCGCCGCCGTCGCCAGCCGCAATCCGGACAAGGTGCACGCCGATCTCGGCGCCGTGACGGTCCATGCCGACCCGGCCGACCTCGTCGCCGATCCGGCCGTTCACCTCGTCGTGCTGGCCAGCCCGAACGCCACCCACTTCCCGCTGGCGCGGGCGCTACTTACTGCCGGCAAGCACGTCGTCGTCGACAAGCCGTTCGCGGACGATGCCGCGCAGGCCGCGCAACTGGTGCGCCTGGCCGAAGAGAAGAACCTGCTGCTGAGCGTGTACCACAACCGCCGCTGGGACAGCACGTCGCGCACCGCGCTGCGCCTGCTCGCGGACGGCTCGCTGGGCCAGGTGCGCCACGCCGCCATGCACTTCGACCGCTTCCGCCCGCAGCCACAGTCGCGCTGGAAGGAAGAAGTCGAAGCCGGAGGCGGCATCTGGATGGACCTGGGTCCGCACCTGATCGACGAAGCCCTGCTGTATTTCGGCGAGCCGCTCGCGATCGAGGCCGACTTGCCGGCACTGCGTCCGGGCAGCCGCTGCGAAGACCAGTTCCAGGCCCGCCTGCGCTATGCCGACGGCCTACGCGTGGACCTCGGCGCCAGCATGGTGGCCGCCATCGCGCGCCCGCGCGTGGCGCTGCACGGCCTTGCCGGCAGCTGGGTCAAGCAAAGCCTCGACCCGCAGGAAGCGGACCTGATCGCGGGCCGCCGACCGTCCGGCGACGCGGCCGCGTGGGGGGTGGACAGCGAGAATGGCGTGCTGTCCGTCCTGCGCGACGGCGTCCTGCAGACGCAGCCGCTGGCCACGGAGAATGGGGCGTATCCGGCCTATTACGCCGGCATCCGCGACGCCCTGCGCGGCACCGGACCGAACCCCGTGCCGGCGCGCGCGGCGCTGACCGTCATGCGTCTGCTGGACGCGGGCCGCATCAGCGCGACCGAACGGCGCGAAGTGCTGTTGTCCGAACTCTCGGCCTGATCAGTCCTGGTCTGATTCCAGGTTCGCGCGCACCCGCTCCAGCAGGTCGAGCAGGGTCGCGCGCTCTTCTTCCGTCAACCCGTCCAGCGCCACCTCGGCCAGCGCGCCGTCGTGGCGGTGCAATGCCGCGTACATCGCCTGGCCCGCTTCCGACAGGGTCAGCCGCGTGCTGCGCTTGTCCGCCTCGTCCGCGGCGGCGTCCAGCAATCCCCGCTCGCGCAGGCCGCGCACGAGGCGCGCCAGCTGGGCCTTGTCGCGTCCCGAATGCGCGGCCAGGTCGCTCTGCGTCGCGCCCGGACGGCGCGCAAAGAATCCCAGGACCTTGATCTCCATGTGCGCCAGGTCGTGCGGACCGGCACGCAATCCGCGCTGCTGCGCCGAACGGTACAGGTGCATGATCGCGTGGACGCGCTCCAGCACCTCGACGGCGGGCGATGTGGGATTTTGGTTGACTTGATCAACTATATTTCGCATGATGATGGACATTATCAACTAATTGGGAGTGCCGATGCAATTGGCCACGACACCTTCGCGCACGCTCGTCCAGCGCGTACGCCATGAACTCAAACTGCGTGAACTCACCATCGCACGCGTCGACGACCTGGGCCCCGGCTTCGCCGCCATCACCTTCACGGGCGAGGCGCTGGCCGACTTCACCTCGCTGTCGTTCGACGACCACGTGAAGCTCATGTTCGCCGACGACGATGGACAGGACGTGAGGCGCGACTATACCCCACGGCGCTTCGACCGCGAAGCCCGCGAACTCGTCATCGAGTTCGCGCTGCATGGCGACGGCAAGGCATCGAGCTGGGCGCGGCGCGCGGTCGCGGGCCAGCGCGCGCTCGTCGGCGGGCCGCGCGGCTCCTTCATCGTGCCGCCCGAACTGGACTGGCACCTGCTCGTCGGCGACGCGACCGCCCTGCCCGCCATCGCGCGCCGACTGGAAGAACTGCCGGCGGGAAGCCAGGCGCTCGTGTTCGTGCATGCGCAAGCCGAGGACCGGCGTACGTTCGCCGGTGCCGCGGATTTCGATGTGCGCTGGGTCGATGCGCCGGAGGCGCTCGTCGACGCGTTGCGCGATGTCGCGCTGCCGCAGGGCGATGGGTTCGCGTGGGGTGGCGGGGAGGCATCATTGATGGCGCGGGTGCGCCAGGTGTTGAACGAAAAGGGGCTGCCGCGCGAGGCGACGCGGGTGTCGGCTTACTGGAAGAAGGGTGTGGCCGAACACCACGAGCACCTGGATTGATGCGATATAACGTGCCCACGCGTGACGCCGACATGACGCATACGTCATGCGTGGGCACGGGGTGCCCACCCTACGTCAGGCCTTGCGTCTGCGGCGCACCGCCAGCAGACCGGCCAGCGACGTGCCCACCAGCGCCAGCGCCCCCGGCTCCGGCACCGTGAACTCGTCCATCGCCCACTGCGTCGGGCTGCTGTTGTAGATCACGAGCGTGTCGACGCCGGCCCAGTCGAGCTGGATCCAGGTCGGTGCCGTCGTCTCCAACGTATAGGCGCCGGACGCGAACAGCTGCCGGCCATTGCGCCAGCCTTCGAACGAGATCTCCTGGTCGACCCAGGCCGACGTGAAGTACGCCCCCGTGAACGCGAACCCGCTGCCGTTACTGCTGGCCACCGTCGCCGGGGCGCCGTACCCGTTGTACGCCACGTTGCCCCCCGATACCGTACCCGCCTCGAAGCCGCTGCCGGGATAAGCATCGGAACGCACCGTCCCCATATTGGTCCAGTCGAATCCCGCGTAGCCGGCGTCGATCGGCAGTGTCTCGTCACCGGACAGGTCGTCGAAATGGATCACCGTCGCATTGGCCATCGTGCAGGCCGTGGCAGCCAGCAGGGCCATGATCGTCTTCTTCATGGTCATGCCTTTCAGTGTGCGAGGCCGGCGACTTCGGCGTCGCTCAGCGCGGCGTTGTAGATGCGCAGCTCGTCGAGGGCGCCCTTGTACGGCGTATCCCAGTAGTTCACGCCGAGCGCGAAGGTGCCGGTCGGCGTCGTGAACACGTTCGGGAAGCCCGTGCCGGAGAAGCGCTTCACGCCATTCACGTACACGTTGACGGCGCCGTTGTTGACGGTGAAGGCCACGTGCGACCACTGGTTGACGGGGATATTCAGCCCCAAGCCCGCGTCGTACCATGCGGAGCCCGACCACAGCATCGTGGCGCCATTCACGAATCCATGGCCCATCGGCAGGAAACTGATCCAGGAATCCGTCGTGCGCGCGCCGAAGAACGCGGGCGTGTACGCCGTCAGTTGCGCGGGCTTCAGCCACATCGCCACCGTGTATGTGTTCGACGAGATCAGGCCGTTCGGCAGGCGCACGCCGGTCGCGCCGTCGAACACGGCCGCGTTGCCGCGCACACCCGTGCCGTAACTCAGGCTGCCGCCCGCAGCGTCGATCCTGTTGCCGATGACGGCGCCGGCCGCAAACGCGCCGTTCGCATCCACGAGGTTGCCGTCGAACGGGTAGTACGCCACGAGGCCGCCCAGCTTGCGCACGGTGACGGTGAAGGTCTTCGTCAGCGTCGCCGTGCCCTTGGTGATCTTCGCGGTCAGGGTCACGTTGATGGCGCCGCCGGTCGGCGTCGTCACCACGCCCGTGTTGCTGACAACGGCCGGATTCGACGAGGTCCACGTGATGACGGCATTGCGCGCGGCCGTCGTCGGCAAGGTGAGATTGCCGGTGACGGCCGTCGTGGCGCCGAGGCTCAGTTCATTGTAGATGGCGGTTGCGACCTGCATGTCCGTGCGCGGGATCAGGCGGCTGCCGAAAATGGCGACGCCTTCGCGCGCCGACGCCGTGAACGTCGTCACGTACGACTTCGACGTCTCGTCCCACTGCGTCAACAGCACGCCCTTGTACGGCGAGGCGCCGGGCAGGTTGATCTCGATCTGGTTCGCGCCTGCCCTGCTCCACCGACCGGATACCGCACCCGTGATTGTGCCGTTGGCGTTCAGCGTGATCAGCTGCGACTTCCTGATGGAAGCGGTGATGTCCTTGCCGTGGTTGACGAACAGGTAGTCGCCGAACACGAATTCCGGACGCACAGTCGCCAGCGCCTCGTTGGCGTAGCGGTACGGCGCCACGACGGGCCAGCCGTCCGCATTCATGAACATCTGGTGCACGCGCACCTCGTGCTGCTCGCCGCGTTCCGGGAAGCGCGTATGGAAGATGAGGAAGTGCCTGCCCGTCGCCGGGTCATACCAGGCCGAGTTGTGTCCCGCCGAGACATAGCCCGTGCCGATGCCGGTACCCGCCTCGCCGAGCTTGCGCTCGAACAGGAAGTTACCCATCAGCTTGACGCCGTAAGGCGCGATCGAGGCGTCGTCGAACAGCGGTTTCGATGGATCGGCCTTCACGTTCGCCATGTTGTTGCCCTGTGCGTCGTAGTACGGACCGTCCGGGTTCGTCGACCGGGCCACGCGCATGTTGTAGCCGCCGTTCGCATCGAGGCCGCCGAACGACGTGAACAGGTAGTAGTACGACGTGGTCGGGCTGTACAGGATGTAGGCGCCTTCGATGCGGGCGTGGTTGCCACCCATGAGGCGCTTGCCATAGCCCTGGTTCGGATACGGCAGGCCGGTGGCCGGATCCATCTGCATGATGAAGATGCCGCCCGAGTACGAGCCGTAGACCATCCACAGCCTGCCCGCGTTGTCGAAGAAGACGTTCGGGTCGACCGTGTTCGGGTGCTTCAGCGCGTCGTAGACGGTGCCGTCATAGCTCGCCTGGCCCCACATGCCGGACTTCAGGATCACGCCCTTGTTCACGTACGGACCTTCGGGACTGTCGGCGACGGCGATGCCCAGCGCGGAACGGGGCGCGTCGCCCTGGCAGGCGTCGTAGTACATGTAGTACCTGCCGTCCGCCAGGCGGCGMACGTCGGGTGCCCACAGCGTGGTCGAATTGGCCCAGGCGAACGTCTCCGCCAGTTCCGTGTAGACGTTCTTCGTACCGTTCAGGAACAGCGGATTGGTGGCGCTGACGCTGTCCGTCATCTGCGTCCACTTCATGAGGTCCTTCGATTTGGCCGACGCGAGGTGCGAGCCGAACACGTAGAACGTGTCGCCGGCCTTGATCACGGAAGGATCGTGCACAGATACGTTCTGGAAGGTGGGCAAGGATGCGCCGGCCTGGGCGCCGGCATTGGCGGCAATGAAGCAGGAAGCGAATACCGCCCCCAATCCCGCCTGGGATAAAAGGTTTTTCATTGTAGTCTCCGTCTAATAATTATTAATTCCGCGATATGAAAGTGCGGCGGCGCTGCGTCCCGGCAGCGCCCATCCATATCAGGAGCGGAGAATGCGGTATTTTGAAATGCTTTGCAACAGGGCGGCGGACGCACCTAAGCCCCTGATTCGAGCGAAGAATTTAAAAATTTCACCAGAGAAATGGGTGCGATTCCAAAAAACGGCGTTTGCTCCGGAAAATAAAAAATATCGATATCGAACAGCGGATCCGCGATAACTTTCCAAGGAATGAAATCGGTTTAAAAATAAAAACGGATATCGCAGGTATTTTTTCGTGTTACAAAAAATATTTGCGCCGAGCGCAAAAAAAACCGCCGCGACCGGAACCGGACGCGGCGGTTTTCAGATGAATCGGCGTGACGTTAGCGGCAGAGCGCGCTGACCGGGTTGTCGCCCTTCGCCGTGATCACACCCAGGCGATACGGAAGTTTGATGTAGTCGTCCACGTGCACCGCCGGGTCATTGCCCTGGAAGAGGTATTCGAGCGGCTTGCAAGGATCGATCGTCATCGTCTGGTCGGCGTTCGTACGCACCATTTCACCGTGCGAGACACCTTCCGACCACGCCTGTTCGACGTTGTCGCGGCTGGCGAACGCGTTCATCGGCGCGGAGGAGAACGGCTCCCATTTCCCGTCCAGGCCCTCGCTCTTCCAGATCCGGAAATAGCGCCCTTTCGACGAGATCGCCTCCACCAGCGTGATGTACGTGTTCGTGCCCGCGATACGGTAGGTATTGCTCGCCTCGAACAGGTCATCCGTTTTTTCGTTCATCACGGCGACGGTGTTGTGGAAACCGCTCGGGAACTGGCCGATATCCGTTTCCGACCGCAGCAAACGGCCGTGGTCGTCGGTATTGAACAGATAGCATTTCCTGTCGTCGCAAATCACCCAGAAATCCAGCCAGCCAGTGCCTTGCGGCGGCTTGATGATGTCGGGAGCGACGGAAAAGAATGGCTTCGGCGCGCTCCAGGACATCGGGTCATTGATATCCTTGGTCGTCGAATACATCGGATCGCCGCCCTGGTAGACGAGATACCAGGTCTTTTGCGGAGCGAAATAAAAGACTTGCGGCGCGGCGCGATAACCCGGCCCCATCGGGGATTTGTCGAGCGGGACGATGTTCGCGGACGTCGCATCCGACCATTTGTCGAAGCTCGTGTACGCGAGTCCCCAGCCGGCAGAACCGGCGGTCGTCATGAATACGTGGTATTTGCCGTCCACGTGGACGATCGAAGGATCTTTCACGCCATAGATCGTCTGGCCCGGCACCGGCTGCGGCGAGATCAGCGGCGCGCTCGTCGTCCAGTTGAACACAACGGGCACCGCCTCCGTCTGCGGTCTGACGCAACCGCACCCCGCCAGGGCAGTCGCGATGGCGAGCCCGAGAATGGTTTTTCCAAATTTCATGCTTGTCCTTATTGCTGTCGTTCCAGGATGACCACCGCGCCGCCCGCCGCCGCCAGTTGCAACGCCAGGCCATCACGCGCCGTGACGTTCACTGCGCGCAGCTTGACGTCGTTCGGCGTCGCGCCGTCTTCCCAGATCGTGGCCTGGTAACGCCCGGCCGGCAGGAAGTCCAGGGAGACCTGTTTCGTCGTCGCGGCATCGGCGGCCGACATCGCGCCGACGTACCACGTCTTGCCGAGGCGCCGTGCGAGCACGATATCCCGGCCCGGTTCGCCGGACAGGAAACGGGTCTCGTCCCAGGCCGTCGGCACGCGCTTGATGAAGTCGAAACCGGCGGCGTCGCGGTAGGCGTCCGGATCGTCGGACACCATTTGCAGCGGGCTGTCGTACACGACGTACTTCGCCAGCTCCTGGCCGCGGCTGTTCTGGACGAACGGCAGCTCGGCGCGCACCTCGAAGCTCGCCGGCGTGACGTTGCGGAAACCGCCGGGCGTATAGTCCATCGGGCCGGCCAGCATGCGCGTGTAAGGCAACATGAGGTTGTGCTCCGGCGTGACGATCTTTTTCATCTTGCTCCACTCCGCGCCCATCACCCCTTCCTGGGTGATGAAGTTCGGATACGTGCGCTGCAGGCCGGCCGGGACGTAGGYGCCATGCAGGTCCAGCAGCAGGTGACGTTGCGCCGTGGCGGCCGCGACGCGATGGTAGAAATCGACGACGTCCTGGTCGTCGCGGTTCATGAAGTCGATCTTGACGCCCTTGATGCCCCAGCGCGCATAGGTGTCGAGCACCTCGTCCATGCGCGTGCGCACGTGTTCCCAGTGGGCCCACAGGATCAGGCCGACGCCCTTGTCAGCCGCATAGCGCACGAGCGCCGGCATGTCGATGCCATCGGCCGCGCGGGTGATGTCCGTCTCCGGCCGCGCGTCGCAGCAGCCGCCGCTGCCGAACGCCCAGTTGGCGTCAATCAGGTAATACGGGAACCCGGAAGCGGCGGCGAAGTCGATGAAGCGGCGGTAGGCCGCCATGTCCGGTTTCATGCCCACGAGCGGGCCCGACCACCAGTCCCACGCCGCCTTGCCGGGCTTGACCCAGCTGAAATCGCCCTGCGGCGCCGGGTTCAGGTTACCGACCAGGTTCGATGCGATCAGGTCGCCCGGCCGGTTGCCGAGCATGACGACACGCCAGGACGTCTGCAGCCCGCCGTGCGACGCATACACGGGCGCGGCGCGGCCCGGCATGCCCGACAGGTGCACGCGCAGGCCTGCGCCTTCGCGCCACAGCGAGGCGCCCGTATAGCCTTCGAGGTGCGACTGGGTGATGGCATAGGCCGTGCGGCCCGACGGCGTCGTGCACACGACGGGCACGTCGTAACCCTGGTTGTCGCGCAGCTGGGACACCTTCTGGCGCGCGAACGGCACTTCGTGCGCGCCATCCGCGACCGAGACCAGGCAGTCCGGGTCACCGGCCGGCACGAACGCCGTCTTCTCGCCCTTCAGGCTGACCGGCGCGCTGCCGTCGATGCGGTAGCGGAAGGCGACGCCGTCGTCATAGGCGCGCACGTCCACGAGCAGGCGGCGCCCGCCCTGCGCGCGTTCGCGGAACACCAGCGTCGCGGCCCGGTAGTGATCGCGGGCGACGGATGCCTTCGTGGCAACCAGCGGAATCTTGCGGTCCGTCGTCGTCTTCGTGACTTTTTCCAGTTCGAGCGCGCCGAGGTCCGGCCGGCCGTCGAATTCGAGGCCCAGCGGCGAGGACGCGATCACCGTCTCGGCGCCGCGCGTGACGACAAAGCTGCCGCCATCGGGCGCGATCCGGATCGCGGCCTGGCCGTTCGGCGAGGTCACCGTGACCGGTCCCGCGGGCGCGGCGCACGCGGCGCCGCTCGAGGCGGCCAGCACGGCTGCCGCCAACGTCATCATTCTCAATTTCATGTAACCGTCTCCGATCGTTCCAGGTTTCAGATGCAACCGTCGATTGTATTCTTTCAACGAGTCCCGGAAATTCACATTTTTCGCGAATACGATTAATGAATTTGACCAGCCAGCCTTCCGTCCCGCCCGAGCACGTAGCGGTCGAAATCGCGCGCGAGGAACAGGTTGCCGTCGTAGACGCTGCGCGCCTCGGCTTCCAGCGCCGCCATCGACAACGGCCCCTCCCCGTCCTGGTAGCGCGGGCTGAAGTGCGTCAATACGAGATTCGGCAGACTGGCCTGCGCCGCCATCCTGGCCACCCGCAGTGCAGAACTGTGCATCGGCGCCGGTCCCACCTTCTGCAACACGTCTTCCGTGTAGGTCGCCTCGTGAACCAGCACGTCGGCCGTGCGTGCCGCCTCGAGCAGCAGGCCGGGATCGTCGTTGTCGCCGCCGACGATGACCGTGCGCGCCTTGCGCGGCGCCAGCAGCCAGTCGGACGGGTGCAGTGTCCGTCCGTCGTCCAGCTGGGCGTCGAGGCCGGCCTGCAGCCGCCCCCACACCGGACCGGGCGGGATGCCGGCCGCGCGCAGGCGGTCCGCGTCCAGCTTGCGCTCTATGCTCCGCTCCGTGAAGCGGTAGGCCCACGACGGCATGCGGTGCGACAGCGCGATCGCGTCCACCGCCAGGTCGGGCAGGATGGCATTACCGGCCAGGTCGCCGACGGAGATGAAGTCCAGCGCGAACGGCAGCCCGAGTTCGCTCGTCGCCATCACGCCCTGCAGGAAGTCCCACAGCGGCGGCGGGCCGACGAGGACCAGCGGCGCGGTGCGGTTCAGCATGCCGGCGCTGGCCAGCAGGCCGGGCAGGCCGTAGCAGTGGTCGCCGTGCAGGTGCGTGATGAAGATGGCGCGCAGGTCGTGCAGCGACAGGGTCGTGTGCAGGATCCGGTGCTGCGTGCCCTCGCCGCAGTCGACGAGCGACCAGCCGCCGCCCGGCCCGCGCAGCGCCAGGCCGCTCACGTTGCGGGTCTTGCTCGGGGTGCCGGACGRGGTGCCGAGAAACTGGAATTCCATGTCGTGATCAGGTCGTAGATGGTGGATGGCCCCATTATCGGGTACGGGGCGCCGGCCGGGCGTCCCGTTTCGGTCGGTCCCTGCACCGTTTCGCGCCGCCCCGCCCAGGTTTCGTCGCACCCGGCTTGCCGCGCCCCCGGCCACGGCGGCACAATGCGGACCATCATTTAGCTTAACAGATGGACAAACCATGACCGCCCTCGCCCGCCCGAAGCTGCGCCGCCTGGCCGACGATGCCGGCCTGACCATCATCGTCTGCGTGTTCGCCGCCGTCCTGATCACGCTCGTCAACGGCAAGACGTGGGAACTGTACGACCAGATGGTGTACTCGGTCTGCGTCGGCCTCACCGCGCTCGCAGTCCTGGACGGCGTGCGCCTGACGTTGCCGGACGATCCGGCGCGGCGCCGGCGCTGGCGGGTAGCAGGCCTCGTGCTGCTCGTCGCGACGGCGCCCTTCGCGCATTTTTGCGGCATCGTGGTCGGCAGCCTGCTGCTCGGCTACGACATCCCGGACCTGCACGGCTATCCGAACCACAAGGGCGACCGGAGCATGATCCTGTTCACCTTGCTCGGCACCGGCGTGATGGTGCTGCTGATCGTGAACCGCGAGCGCGTCGCGCGCATCAAGCTGGAACATACCGAGGCGAAGGCGCGCGCCGAGACGATCGAGCGCCAGGCCCTGCAGGCCCAGCTGCGCCTGCTGCAGGCCCAGATCGAGCCGCACATGCTGTTCAATACGCTCGCCAACCTGCAGGGCCTGATCGCCATCGATCCGCAACAGGCGAGCACGATGCTGGACCACCTGATCCAGTACCTGCGCGCCACCTTGTCCGCCACGCGCGCCGAGTCGACCACGCTGGCGCAGGAGTTCGCGGCGGCCGAGGCCTACCTCGGGCTGATGGCCGTGCGCATGGGGTCGCGTCTCGCGTACCGCTGCACCCTGCCCGCCGACCTGCGCGCCGCGCGGCTGCCCGCCATGC
>NZ_JBFUDR010000090.1:0-21039 GCF_056404615.1 Massilia sp. P2_C2
CGTCGGGACTGCTGGGTGAGCAATACATCGGCATCGAGGCCGGCGGCGATACGAACAACCTCGTCGAAGGCGATCGCATTACCCGCACGCAATCCGCCGCCGTGCTGGAAGACTTGATCAACCAATTTATTTACAGCAAGGCAGCCGAAGGAAAGGACGGTAGCAAATGACGAACCGCAATGACTCCGCCTCGTCGCGTACCCGCGCCGGCCTGGCGCTGGCACTCGGTGCCGCTGTGTTGCTGAGCGGCTGCGCCACTACCGCCAATCCGAAGGATCCGTTCGAGAAGTTCAACCGCGCGATGTTCAGCTTCAACGACACGGTCGACCGCGCCGCCCTGAAGCCGGCCGCCACGGCTTACAAGAACGTCACGCCGGGTTTCGTGCAGACGGGGGTGAACAATTTTTTTGGTAACCTGACGGATCTGTGGAGTTCGCTGAACAATTTCGCCCAGTTGAAGGGGCAGGACGGCATGAACGACTTCATGCGCTTCGCCGTGAACTCGACCCTGGGCCTGGTCGGCGTGCTGGACATCGCCACCCCGGCCGGGCTGCGCAAGCATAACGAAGACTTCGGCCAGACCCTGGGTTTTTGGGGCGTGCCGAGCGGACCTTACTTGATGTTGCCGCTGCTGGGCCCATCTACGGTGCGTGACACCGCGGTCTTGCCGGCCGACTGGTGGGGCGATTCCTGGACTCACGTGAACGATATTCCGTGGCGTAACGGAGGCGTCGCCGTGCGTGCGGTCGACCAGCGCGCCAGTGTGCTGGACGCCTCGAACCTGCTGGAAGATGCCGCACTCGACCGTTACGAGTTCATCCGGGACGGCTATATGCAGCGCCGCAACAGCAAGGTGCTGGATACGGACAAGGCCCAGGAACGTGCCGAAAAAGTCCATGAAAAGCTGGAGCAGGTCCAGGAGAAGGTCGAAGCGAAGCTGGGCGTGAAGCTGGGCCCGAAACCGGTGCCGGAAGACGCGGACGATGCCGCACCCGCACCCGCACCCGCACCCGCACCCGCACCCGCGCAAGGCTCGACGCCCAATAATCCGCCGGTACCGGCGCCCGTGTCATCCGAACCGGCCCGGAAGTAGTTAACCACGGTACAGCCAGGCCGTCCGCGCAGCGCGGAACCGCCCGGCCAGACCCAACCAGRCAAAGGAAGTGTATGAAGCCAATCGCACAACTGATCGTGACCGCCGCCGCCGTGGCCGTGTCCACCGCCGTTCTCGTCGCTCCGGCCCGTGCCGCCATCGAGGCACCGGATGCCCTCGTCAAGCGCGTCAGCACCGACGTCATCGACAGCGTCAAGGCCGACAAGGACATCCAGGCTGGCAATACCCGCAAGATCATGGACCTGGTGAACACCAAGATCCTGCCGTACGTTGACTCGGACAAGATGACTGCCCAGGCCGCCGGCCGCTTCTGGCGCCAGGCCACGCCGGACCAGCAGAAGCAGCTGGCGGAAGAATTCCGTACGCTGCTCGTGTACACGTATGCCGGCGCGCTGTCGCAGATCAAGAATGAAACCGTCGAGTTCAAGCCGTTCCGCGCCGATGCGGGCGACACGGAAGTCGAGGTGAAATCGCAGGTCAACCTGACCCGCGGCGAGCCGATCACCCTGAACTACCGCCTGGCCAAGGGCCCGCAGGGCTGGAAGATCTTCGACCTGAACGTGCTGGGCGCCTGGCTGGTCGAGACCTACAAGAGCACGTTTGCCTCGGAAATCAGCAAGGGCGGCATCGATGGCCTGATCAAGAAGCTGCACGACCGCAACGAGCAGCTGGCCAACAAGCCCCTGAACAAGGCGCCGCAGAAGTAAGCATGGCGGAAGCGAATCCCATGCTCTCGCTCGAAGCCCTGACCTTCGACAACGCCCAGGCGGCGCTGGCGCAGGGCTGTGCGGCCGTGTCCGCCGGCGAAACCGAGTTCGACCTCGGCGGCGTCCGGTCCGCCGATTCCTCGGCCCTGGCCCTGATGCTGGCGTGGCAGCGCCGCGCCCAGGGGCAGGGGCGCAGCCTGAAGTTCATCAATGTGCCGGCCAACATCGATGCGTTGGCCAGGCTGTACGGCCTCGACGGCCTCCTCGGCCGCGCCTGACAACATATCGATGCCGTAGGGTGGGCACCCCCGTGCCGACGCGTGACGTTCGCGGACCGCCTGCTTCCGCGTGGGCACGGGGTGCCCACCCTACGTTTCATTGTGATGCGGGGTTTCCCACAAATACCCCGGCGCCCGGAACGCCGTGGCGTTTTCTTCTATAATGGCTGGTTTCCCCGCACGGTTCCGTCCTTTCGGATCCCCAACGCATGACAGCAGCCATCCAGATCGACAGCGTCGAGAAAAGCTACAAGGGCTTCAAGGCTCTCAAGGGCGTTTCACTGAACATCGAACAAGGCGAATTCTTCGGCCTGCTCGGCCCGAACGGCGCCGGCAAGACCACGCTGATTTCGACCATCGCCGGTCTCATTCGTCCGGACGTGGGCAGCGTGCGCATCCACGGTCATGACGTCGTCAAGGATTTTCGCCAGGCGCGGATGAAGCTGGGCGTCGTGCCGCAGGAACTCGTGTTCGACCCGTTCTTCACCGTGCGCGAGACGCTGCGCCTGCAATCCGGCTACTTCGGCCTGAAGAACAACGACAAATGGATCGACGAGGTCATGGAAAACCTCGACCTCACGCCCAAGGCCGACGTCAACATGCGCGCGCTGTCCGGCGGCATGAAGCGCCGCGTGCTCGTCGCGCAGGCGCTCGTGCATAAACCGCCCGTGATCGTGCTGGATGAACCGACGGCCGGCGTCGACGTCGAACTGCGCCAGACCCTGTGGAAGTTCATCTCGCGCCTGAACCGCGAAGGCCACACGGTCGTCCTGACGACGCACTACCTGGAAGAAGCGCAGGCCATGTGCCAGCGCRTCGCCATGCTCAAGACGGGCAATGTCGTCGCGCTGGACACGATGTCGCAGCTGCTGCGCCGCGTGTCCGGTTCGTCGCTCGTCGTGCACCTGAAGCACGGCGGCCTGCCGGAAGGCCTGCGTCACCTCGTCGCGCACGACGAGCACGACGAAGGCAAAAACAATGGCGGCGACACGTACACCCTGCGCGTGAACGACTACAACGAGGTGGAAGGCATCCTCACGCGCCTGCGCGAATCCGGCGCGGAGATCGACGAGATGCAGTTGCAGCAGGCCGACCTGGAAGACATCTTTATCCAGATCATGGAAGGCGCATCTCAAGCTGGAGCATCGGTACGATGAACGTCTTTTCCGTGGGTTTCAAGACCCTGTTCTATAAAGAGATCCTGCGCTTCTGGAAGGTCGCGACGCAGACCATCGCCGCGCCCGTCGTGAGCGCAATGCTGTATCTGCTGATTTTCGGCCATGTGCTGGATGGCCGCGTGGAGATGCTGGATGGCGTGAGCTACACGTCGTTCCTGATCCCCGGCCTCGTGATGATGAGCGTGTTGCAGAACGCGTTCGCCAACTCGTCGTCGTCGCTGATCCAGTCCAAGATCACGGGCAACCTCGTATTCATCCTGCTGCCGCCGCTGTCGCACGTCGAGATCCTGTCCGCGTACGTGACCGCGTCCGTGCTGCGCGGCCTCGTCGTCGGCCTGGGCGTGTTCGTCATTACCGCATGGTTTGCCCACCTGTCGTTCGTGGCGCCGCTGTGGATCGTCGCGTTCGCGCTGCTCGGCGCGGGCATCCTCGGCACGCTGGGTGTCATCGCCGGCATCTGGGCGGAAAAATTCGATCAGCTGGCCGCGTTCCAGAACTTTTTGATCACGCCTGCAACATTTTTGGCCGGCGTGTTCTATTCCATTAAGAAACTTCCGCCGTTCTGGCTTGCAGTCTCGCATTTCAACCCGTTCTTTTATATGATTGACGGGTTCCGCTATGGTTTCTTCGGCCAGTCCGACGTATCGCCCTGGTTAAGCCTGGCCATCGTCGCCGTCTTCTTCGGGCTTCTATCCGCTATCGCAATCAACCTGCTTCGCCGCGGCTACAAGCTGCGCCACTGACAAAACATGGTTACTACACCTGAACTTATCCACGGCTATATCAAGAACGGCCTTGAGTGCACCCACCTGGAAGTGGAGGGCGACGGCCAGCATTTCAGCGCCGTCATCGTCTCGCCCGCCTTTGCCGGCAAGAGCCGCATCCAGCGCCACCAGATCGTCTATGCGGCCCTGGGCGACCGCATGCGCGAGGAAATCCACGCGCTGTCGATGAAGACCCTCACTCCGGAAGAGTATCAAGGATAAGCATGGACAAGCTCCAGATCGTCGGCGGCAAGCGCCTGAACGGTGACATTTCCATCTCGGGCGCCAAGAACGCGGCGCTCCCGATCCTGTGCGCGGGCCTGCTGACGGGCGGCGACCTCGCCCTGTCGAACGTGCCGCGCCTGCACGACGTGCGCACGATGCTGCGCCTGCTCGAACAGACCGGCCTCAAGGTCACGCAGGACGACGAGAACGTCGTGCTGAACGGATCCGCCATCAACACCCTCGTCGCACCGTATGAACTGGTGAAGACGATGCGCGCGTCGATCCTCGTGCTGGGCCCGATGCTGGCGCGCTTCGGCGAAGCCAAGGTGTCGCTGCCGGGCGGCTGCGCGATCGGTTCGCGTCCCGTCGACCAGCACATCAAGGGCCTGCGCGCGATGGGCGCCGACATCACGATCGAAGGCGGCTACATCCACGCGAAGGCGTCCCGCCTGAAGGGTGCGCGCATCTACACGGACATGATCACCGTGACCGGCACCGAGAATCTGCTGATGGCCGCCACCCTGGCCGATGGCGAAACCGTGCTGGAAAACGCCGCGCGCGAGCCGGAAGTCACGGACCTCGCCAACATGCTGGTGGCGATGGGCGCGAAGATCGACGGCATCGGCACCGACCGCCTCGTGATCCAGGGCGTCGACAGCCTGCACGGCACCCAACACGCCGTCATCTCCGACCGCATCGAGGCGGCCACGTTCCTGTGCGCCGTGGCGGCGACGGGCGGCGACATCCGCATCACCCGCACCCGCACGGACATCTTCGACGTCGCGCTCGACAAGCTGCGCGAGATGGGCGTCCAGCTGACGGTGGAAGGCGATTCGATTCGCGCGCGCATGGATGGCCGTCCGCATCCGGTTTCGTTCCGGACCACGGAATACCCGGGCTTCCCGACCGACATGCAGGCCCAGTTCATGGCCGTGGACACGATCGCGAACGGCCCGAGCAAGGTCACCGAGACGATTTTCGAAAACCGCTTCATGCACGTGCAGGAATTGAACCGCCTGGGCGCGCAGATCTCCACCGAGGGCAACACGGCATTCATCAAGGGCGTCGACCGCCTGGTGGGCGCGCCCGTGATGGCGACCGACCTGCGCGCCTCCGCCTCGCTGGTGATCGCCGGCCTGGCCGCCGAGGGCACGACCCTCGTCGACCGCATCTATCACCTCGATCGCGGCTACGACCGGATGGAAGCGAAATTGTCGGCGGTGGGTGCGGACATCATTCGCATCAAATAAGCATCAAATAAGCCAGAACGGCATTCACATGAACGACACTACTCGGGACAGCTCGCAGCTGATCCTCGCCCTGTCCAAGGGCCGCATTTTCGACGACACGCTGCCGCTGCTGGCCGCGGCCGGCATCGAGGTGCTGGAAAATCCGGAAACCTCGCGCAAGCTGATCCTCGCGACCAACGATCCCGGCATCCGCGTGCTGATCGTGCGCGCCACCGACGTGCCGACGTATGTCCAGCATGGCGCCGCCGACTTCGGCGTGGCCGGCAAGGACGTGCTGCTCGAGCATGGCGGCGAAGGCCTGTACCAGCCGATCGACCTGAAGATCGCCTGCTGCCGCATGTCCGTGGCCGTGAACGCCGGCTTCGACTACGAGAACGCCGTGCGCCAGGGTGCGCGCCTGCGCGTGGCGACCAAGTTCGTGCACACGGCGCGCGAGCACTTCGCCAAGAAGGGCGTGCACGTCGACCTGATCAAGCTGTATGGCTCGATGGAGCTGGCGCCGCTGGTCGGCCTGTCCGACGCCATCGTCGACGTCGTCTCGACCGGCGGCACGCTGCGCGCCAACAACCTGGTCGAAGTCGAAAAGATCATGGAGATCTCGTCGCGCCTCGTCGTCAACCAGGCCGCGCTGAAACTCAAGCGCGCGCGCCTGCAACCGATCCTCGACGCGTTCGAACGCGCCTCCAGGCAGCAGCCATGCTAACGACCATGTCCATCACGATCCGCAAACTCGATTCCACCGCCCCCGACTTCCAGCAGACGCTGTCCAATCTGCTGGCCTTCGAAGCCGAGACCGACGACGCCATCGAATCGGCCGTGGCGAAGATCCTCGCCGACGTCAAGGCGCGCGGCGACGCCGCCGTGCTGGAATACACGAACAAATTCGATCGCCTGCCGAACGGCGGCGCCACGAGCATGGCGGCCCTCGACGTCACGCAAGACGAACTGCAGGAAGCGTTGAATTCGCTGCCGGAGTCGCAACGCGCCGCGCTGCGCACGGCCGCCGAGCGCATCCGCGTGTTCCACGAGCGCCAGAAGCAGGAACTGAACGGTTTTACTTACACCGAACCTGACGGCACGGTGCTGGGCCAGCGCGTGACGCCGCTGGACCGCGTGGGCATCTACGTCCCGGGCGGCAAGGCTGCGTATCCGTCGTCCGTGCTGATGAACGCGATCCCGGCGCAAGTCGCGGGCGTGAAGGAAATCGTGATGGTCGTGCCGACGCCGGACGGCGTCAAGAACCGCATGGTGCTCGCCGCCGCCGCGATTGCCGGCGTCACGCGCGTGATCACGATCGGCGGCGCGCAGGCCGTCGGTGCACTGGCTTACGGCACGGCGACGATTCCGCCGGTCGATAAAATCGTCGGCCCGGGCAATGCGTATGTCGCCGCCGCCAAGCGCCGCGTATTCGGCACCGTTGGCATCGACATGATCGCGGGCCCGTCGGAAATCCTCGTGCTGTGCGACGGCACGACGGACCCGGACTGGGTCGCGATGGACCTGTTCTCGCAGGCCGAGCACGACGAGCTGGCGCAGGCGATCCTGCTGTGCCCCGACGCCGACTACATCGCCAGGGTGGAAGCGAGCATTCATGAACTGCTGCCGACGATGCCGCGCAAGGACACCATCGCCACGTCGATGACGGACCGCGGCGCCTTGATCAAGGTGCGCGACATGGATGAAGCGTGCGCGATCGCCAACGCCATCGCGGCCGAGCACCTGGAGATCTCGGCCGAGGATCCGCAGCAGTGGGCGGATAAAATCCGTCACGCGGGCGCGATGTTCCTGGGCCGCTTCTCGTCCGAATCGCTGGGCGACTATTGCTGCGGCCCGAACCACGTGCTGCCGACGTCGCGCACGGCGCGCTTCTCGTCGCCGCTGGGCGTGTACGATTTCCAGAAGCGCTCGTCGATCCTGTTCGTCTCGCAGGCCGGCGCGCAAACGTTGGGCAAGGTCGCGGCYGAACTCGCGTACGGCGAAGGCCTGCAGGCACACGCACGCAGCGCAGAGCTCAGGATCGAATCGAAATCATGACGGCCTGGCTCGATCAGGTCTTCTGCGAGGATGCGCTCGCCGGCATGGCGCGCATCCCCGACGGCAGCATCGACCTGATCCTGACGGACCCGCCTTATAATCTCGGCAAGGATTACGGCAACGGCTCGGACCAGCAAAGCGTCGAGGATTACCTCGCCTGGACCGAGCGCTGGATCGACGTCGCGCTGCCTAAATTGAAAGACAACGGCAGCCTGTACATCTTCCTCACCTGGCGCTTCGCGCCGGAGATCTTCGTCATGCTGAAGCGGCGCATGACGATGATGAACGAGATCATCTGGGACCGCCGCGTGCCCTCGATGGGGGGCAGCACCAGGAGCTTCAGCTCGGTGCACGACACCATCGGCTTCTTCGTGAAGCGCAAGGATTATTATTTCGACTTGGACTCCGTACGTATCCCGTACGACGCCGAGACGAAGAAGGCGCGATCGCGCTCGATCTTCGTGGGCGCCAAGTGGCTGGAAGTGGGTTACAACCCGAAGGACCTGTGGAGCGTGTCGCGCCTGCATCGCGAACATGCCGAACGGGTCGACCATCCGACCCAGAAGCCGCTCGAGATCATCGAGCGCATGGTCAAGGCGTCGTGCCCGCCGGGCGGCGTCGTGCTGGACCCGTTCATGGGCAGCGGCACGACGGCACTGGCGGCGAAGCGCCTGGGCCGGCATTTCACCGGCTTCGAACTGAACCCCGCCTACTGCGCGATCATTGCGGAACGCTTGTCCGCTCCCGTGCAGCCGGCCACCAGGAAACAACGCAAGGGCGTCCGTGTCGCAGTTGTTTCAACCACCGCCACCGAAGGAGTGAACGAAGAATGACCAGCATCGACAAGCTCATCGCCAACACGATCCGCGAGGACGTCCGTGCCGGCCATATCTACAACGTCCCGGATTCGAGCGGTTACATCAAGCTGGACGCGATGGAAAATCCGTACCAGCTGCCCGACCCGCTGCGCGCGGAGCTGGCCCAGCGCCTGGCGGACGCCGTCCTGAACCGCTATCCGCTGGCGTCGTATTCCACGCTGAAGGACAAGATCCGCACGACGCTGGGCGTGCCGGCCGGCTTCGACGTCATCCTCGGCAACGGTTCGGACGAGATCATCTCGATCCTGTGCACCGCGTGCTCGCGGCAAGACAAGCGCGCCGTGGTGCTGGCGCCCAGCCCGGCGTTCGTCATGTTCCAGCGCTCCGCCCAGTTCGCGGGCATGGATTACGTCGGCGTGCCGTTGAAGGCGGACTTCTCGCTCGACCGCGCCGCCATGCTGGCCGCCATCGTCGAGCACAAGCCGGCTCTCGTCTTCCTGGCCTACCCGAACAACCCGACCGGCAACCTGTACGATGAAGCGGACATGGTCGCCATCATCGAGGCCATGGGCGAGAACGGCATCGTCGTCTCCGACGAGGCCTATCAACCGTTCGCGCGCACGAGTTTCATGGACCGGCTGCCGCAGTACCCGAACCTGGTCGTGATGCGCACCTTGTCGAAGCTGGGCCTGGCCGGTATCCGCCTTGGGTATCTCGCCGCGGCGCCCGCGCTGCTGGAGCAGTTCGACAAGGTCCGTCCGCCGTACAATGTGAATGTATTGACGCAGGTGGCGGCCGAATTCGCGCTCGACCACGTGGCTGTGCTGGACGAGCAGGCTGCCCGCCTGAACGAGGCGCGCACGGAGTTGGCAGCGGCAATGGCCGCGCTGCCCGGCGTGACGGTGTTCCCGTCGAGCGCGAATTTCATCACCTTGCGCGTGCCGGACGCCGAAAAGACCTGCGCTAAACTGTTCGCAGAACGGGTATTGATTAAAAATTTGAGTAGAATGCATGAATTGCTGGCCAATTGCATCCGTGTCACGGTCAGCACCCCGGAAGAGAACTCCGTATTCCTGAATGCCCTGAAGGCTTCGCTGCAAGCCTGAACACCGCCGAGCACCTAGCAATGACCCGCACCGCAGAAATCACGCGCAACACCAGCGAGACGCAGATCCGCGTCTCGCTCAATCTGGACGGCACCGGCCGCCAGAAACTCAATACCGGGGTGCCGTTCCTCGACCATATGCTCGACCAGATCGCGCGCCACGGCCTGATCGACCTGGAAGTCGAGGCCGTCGGCGACCTGCACATCGACGACCACCACACCGTCGAGGACACCGGCATCACGCTGGGCATGGCGGTGGCCAAGGCCATCGGCGACAAGAAGGGCATCCGCCGCTACGGCCACGCCTACGTGCCGCTGGACGAGGCACTGTCGCGCGTCGTCATCGATTTTTCCGGCCGCCCGGGCCTGGAATGGCATGTGCCGTTCACCCGGGCCACGATCGGCCGCTTCGACGTCGATCTGACCATCGAATTCTTCCGCGGCTTCGTCAACCACGCCGGCGTGACATTGCACGTGGACAACCTGCGTGGTGTGAATGCCCACCACCAGTGCGAGACCGTGTTCAAGGCCTTCGGCCGCGCGCTGCGCATGGCCGCCGAGCTGGATGCACGCGCCGCGGGCACGATCCCGTCCACCAAGGGCAGCCTGTAAAAAAGACATCGAAACCAGAATCATGAACAAGATTGTTGTGGTCGACTACGGGATGGGCAACCTGCGTTCGGTTGCGCAGGCCCTGCGCGCCGTCGCGCCCGAAGCCGACGTCCAGATTTCCGGCGACGTGGCCGTCATCGAAGCGGCCGATCGCATCGTCCTGCCCGGCCAGGGCGCCATGCGCGACTGCATGCGCAGCCTGCGCGAATCCGGCGTCGAGGACGCCCTGCTGCGCGCGGCGAAAACCCGTCCGATGATGGGCGTGTGCGTGGGCGAGCAGATGCTGTTCGACTCGAGCGACGAGAACGGCGGCGTGCCCGGCCTGGGCCTGTTGCCGGGCAAGGTCGTGCGCTTCGACCTCGAAGGCAAGCTGCAGGCCGACGGCTCGCGCTTCAAGGTGCCGCAGATGGGCTGGAACCGCGTGCGCCAGTCGCGCGCCCACCCGCTGTGGGACGGCGTCGCCCCGGACAGCTATTTTTATTTCGTGCACAGCTATTACGCCCAACCGGCCGACGCGCAGGACACCCTCGGCGAGACCGACTACGGCGGCATGTTCTGCTGCGCGGTGGCGCGCGACAATATCGTCGCCACCCAGTTTCACCCCGAGAAAAGCGCGGCCGCAGGGCTGCGCCTGTATCGCAACTTCGTCCACTGGAATCCCTGATTTACCACCTCAACCGACTACGACCATGCTGCTGATCCCCGCCATCGACCTGAAAGACGGTCACTGCGTTCGCCTGAAACAGGGCGACATGGACCTCGCCACCGTTTTCTCCGAAGATCCCGCCGAGATGGCGCTGCACTGGCTCAAGAAGGGTGCGCGCCGTCTGCACCTGGTCGACCTGAACGGTGCGTTCGCGGGCAAACCGAAGAACGAAGAGGCGATCAAATCCATCCTGCAAGTCGTGCAGGACTACGCCCAGGACAACGACCTGGACGAGATCCCGGTCCAGCTGGGTGGCGGCATCCGCGACCTGGACACCATCGAGCGCTACCTGGATGACGGCATCACCTACATCATCGTCGGCACGGCCGCCGTCAAGAATCCGGGCTTCCTGCACGACGCCTGCGGCGCCTTCCCCGGCAGCATCATCGTCGGCCTGGACGCCAAGGACGGCAAGGTCGCGACCGACGGCTGGAGCAAGATGTCCGGCCACGAAGTCATCGACCTGGCCCAGAAATTCGAAGGCTATGGCGTGGAGTCGATCATCTACACCGACATCGGCCGCGACGGCATGATGGGCGGCGTGAACATCGAAGCGACCGTGCGCCTGGCGCAGGCCGTCAGGATCCCGATCATCGCCTCGGGCGGCCTGCACAACCTGGCCGACGTGGAAGCCCTGTGCGCCGTACAGGACGAGGGCATCGAAGGCGTGATCTGCGGCCGTTCGATCTACGAAGGCACGCTCGACCTGACCAGCGCGCAGGAACGCGCGGACGAACTCACCGAGGGCGCGCAGGCGTAACCGCCCGCGTCCGGATCCGTCGCTGCCCGCGTGGCGGCGACGGATGACTATCGCAAATACTCCTATGCTTGCAAAACGCATCATCCCTTGCCTGGACGTCACCGGCGGCCGCGTGGTCAAGGGCGTCAACTTCACCGAACTGCGCGATGCCGGCGACCCCGTCGAGATCGCGCGCCGCTACAACGAGCAGGGCGCCGACGAGATCACCTTCCTCGACATCACGGCGTCCTCCGACGGCCGCGACCTGATCCTGCCGATCATCGAGGCGGTGGCATCGACCGTGTTCATTCCGCTGACCGTGGGCGGCGGCGTGCGCAAGGTCGAGGACGTGCGCCGGCTGCTGAACGCGGGCGCGGACAAGGTGTCGATGAACACCTCGGCCGTGACCAACCCGCAGCTCGTGTACGACGCCTCGCAGAAGCACGGCGCCCAGTGCATCGTCGTCGCCATCGACGCCAAGCAGGTCGCGCCCGGCAAGTGGGAAGTGTTCACCCACGGCGGCCGCAACCCGACCGGCCTCGATGCCGTCGAATGGGCCCGCAAGATGGAAAGCCTCGGCGCCGGCGAACTGCTGTTGACCAGCATGGACCGCGATGGGACGAAATCCGGCTTCGACCTGGGCCTGACGCGCGCCGTCTCGGACGCCGTCGGCATCCCCGTGATCGCCTCGGGCGGCGTGGGCGGCCTGAAGGACCTGGCCGACGGCGTGCTGGAAGGGCATGCCGACGCGGTACTGGCCGCCAGCATCTTCCACTACGGGCAGCACACGGTCTTTGAGGCCAAGCGCTTCATGGCGGACCGCGGCATCCCGATGCGCCTCGACTGATTCACAAGACTACCTGACGACACCATGGTGACCCCGACCACACCCCCGACGATCCCGGGCCAGCCCTGGCTCAAGAAAATCCAGTGGGACGAGCACGGCCTCGTGCCGGTGATCGCCCAGGAAGCCGGCTCAGGCGACATCCTGATGTTCGCCTGGATGAACCGCGAAGCTCTGGCCAAGACCGTGGAGCTTGGCGAAGCCGTGTACTGGAGCCGCTCGCGCAAGAAGCTGTGGCACAAGGGCGAAGAGTCCGGCCACGTGCAGAAAGTGCTGGAAATCCGCCTCGACTGCGACGAAGACGTGGTGCTGCTGAAGGTCGAGCAGGCCGGCGGCATCGCCTGCCATACCGGCCGCCATTCCTGCTTCTTCCAGAAGTTCGACAATGGCGACTGGAACAGCGTCGAGCCCGTGCTGCAGGACCCCGATACCATCTACTCCAACCCGAAGAAAACGAAATGAGCACGCAACTGGAACGCCTGTCGGCCGTGATCGAATCGCGCAAGCCGGCCAATGGCGGCGACCCGACGGCCTCGTACGTGGCCAAGCTGTTCGCCAAGGGCGACGACGCCATCCTGAAAAAGATCGGCGAGGAAGCCGTCGAGACCGTGATGGCCGCCAAGGACGTGCGCGCCGGGGCCGATCCTTCGAAGCTGCTGTACGAGACCGCCGACCTGTGGTTCCATTCGATCGTCCTGCTGGCGCAGTTCGGCCTCACGCCGCAACAGGTGCTGGACGAACTGGCGCGGCGCGAAGGCATTTCCGGCATCGAGGAAAAAGCGTCGCGCCCGAAAGACTGAACAAGACCTGGAGAGAATATGGACAATTGCATCTTCTGCAAGATTGCCGCCAAGCAGATTCCGGCCAGCGTGGTGTACGAGGACGACGAGCTGCTCGCGTTCAAGGACATCAACCCGGCCGCGCCCGTCCACCTGCTGGTGATCCCGAAACTGCACGTCGATACGTTGTCCGATTGCACGGATGCACACGCGCCCGTGCTGGGCAAGATGCTGGCGCTGGCGCCGAAGCTGGCGGCCGAGCATGGCATCGCGGTGAAAACCGGCGCGGACGGCCGGCGCAGCGGCGGCTACAAGGCGCTGTTCAACGTCGGTCCGGACGGCGGCCAGGAGGTGTATCACCTGCACCTGCACGTGTACGGCGGCCCGCGTCCGTGGCGCGGCCTCGGTACGTAACACCGGTAGGGTGGACGGGTTCCCCGTCCACGCGTCCAACCAGAGCAAACGTCTTGGCAGCTCTACCGGTAGTCGAACGCGTGGACGGCAGAGCCGTCCACCCTACCAGGGAAGACGGGCTTTTTCCCGAAGGAAAAAGGGCATTCTTGCCCTGCATGGCTTATACTGGCGTAGCTTTAGGCTTACGCAGATCGGGCTGTTGCCCGACAAGGAGAAAACAATGGGTTCGATGAGTATCTGGCACTGGCTGATCGTGCTGGTGGTTGTGGTGGTCGTGTTCGGCACGGGCAAGCTGCGTAATGCGGGCTCGGACCTGGGCAAGGCCGTCAAGGGTTTCAAGGACGGCGTGAAGGGCGAGGAAGAGAAGTCCTCGACCGGCCAGGTGCCGCCGGCACCGCAGCAGGTTGCCGACAAGTCGACCATCGACGTCGACGCCCGTGAAAAGACCCGTCACTGATCGCAGTTGAGCTGCACCATCCATGATCGATCTCGGTCTTAGCAAGCTCGCCATCATCGGCGCGGTGGCGCTGGTCGTGATTGGCCCGGAAAAACTGCCCAAGGTGGCGCGCATGGCCGGCACCCTGTACGGCCGCGCCCAGCGCTACCTGCACCAGGTAAAATCCGAGGTCTCGCGCGAGATCGAGATGGAAGAATTGCGCAACCTGCACAAGGATATCCAGGACAGCGCGCAGAGCTTCCAGTCCGAGGTCGAGACGTTCAAGTCCGAGGTCGAGAACACCGTCTCGACCCACATGGACGAGGTCGGGTCCGCCTGGCGCGGCGACACGGCCGTCATGCCCACGACGACGGCCACCCCGGACGACATCGAGCGCAAGGCGCGCGACTTCCGCCGCAAGAAGCTGGCGAAGACCTCGAGCGTGCCGGCCTGGTACAAGAACCGCCAGGGCACGCGCCAGCATGTGCTGTCCGGCGCCGCGCGGGTGCGCAAGTTCCGTCCCGGCGGCACCACCTCCAACACCACATTTTTCTGACGATGGTCGCCTACGGGCACCATACCCTTGCGCCACATGACTGAAGAAACCGCGGGCGAAGAAACCTTCATCTCCCACCTGGTCGAGCTGCGCGACCGCCTGATCAAGGCGACGTACGGCATCGTCCTCGCGTGCATCGTGCTGATGTTGTGGCCCGGCGCCGCGCGAATCTACGATTTCCTGGCCGCGCCGATGCTGGCCGCGCTGCCGGCCGGCTCCAAGATGATCGCCACCGGCGTCGTCGCGCCGTTCCTCGTGCCGATGAAGGTGACCCTGCTGATCGCCTTCATCCTCGCGCTGCCGTGGGTGTTTTATCAAGTCTGGGCATTCGTCGCGCCCGGCTTGTACGCGCACGAGAAGCGGCTCGTGCTGCCGCTCGTGATCTCGTCATCCCTGCTGTTCATCGGCGGCGTGGCGTTCTGCTATTTCTTCGTGTTCGGCCGCGTGTTCCACTTCATCGGCAACTTCGCGCCGAACTCCATCGCCGTGATGCCGGACATCGAGAACTACCTCGATTTCGTGATGTCCATGTGCCTCGCATTCGGCGCCACGTTCGAGGTGCCGGTGGTCGTCGTGATCCTCGTCCGGATGGGCATCGTCAGCGTCGAGAAGCTGCGCTCGATCCGCCCRTACGCCATCGTCGGCGCCTTCGTGATCGCCGCCATCGTCACGCCGCCGGACGTCGTCAGCCAGCTGGCGCTGGCCATCCCGATGTGGCTGCTGTTCGAACTGGGCCTGCTGGCGGCACCGATCTTCGTGCGCGCRACGCAGGCGCCGCAGGAACACGCCTGATTCACGGCGGCCGGTCCGGGCCGCCGGTTCCGCGTTTTTGTCTTCAGTTGGATTTCACGAGAATCTCGGCACGCTTTTCGCTAGAATCGGCGAAAACAAAGAGAGTGCCGACGATGAACCGACGCCCGCTGCAAATCGCCACCGCCATCCTCGCGTGCGTGCCCGCGCTCACGGGCCTCCTGGCCATGACGGGCGCGACCTGAGCCGCATTCCCGTAGCTCAGCGACCGGTACAGATTGGTCACGCGGCGCGGCTGTCATGCGTCGAGCCCAAGGTTCGCACGGCCGCGACAAGAAACTATTCGATCGGCAAGTTCTTGTCAGGAAATATTACAGTGTTGCCCAAACTGCCATGGTTGGGAGATCTATCACTTTGATTCTCTGTCGTTTTTTTTAGTGGCATAAATGTTGCTTAAAAGCCATTTCCACCATAACAGGGAGTCACTGTGTTCAAAAAACTGGTCATGCTGGCTGCRGCCAGCGCGTTTTCACTGTCCGCCTCGGCGGCGTTGGTGCAGTACGATATTTCGAACGTGACTTATGCGGACACCCCGTACACGGGCTTCTCGGGTTTGTTCGTGCAAGACTCGGTGTCGGGCGGGATCGTCTGGTACCAACTGAGTACCTTGTCGAACCAATTCATACCCGACGTCGATTCAACGATCACTCACGTATTGCAATATGTGCCAGGTCAGCCGACGGGGTTTATTGCCACGTCGAGCAATAATGGCTACTACAATACGACGCTCGGTCTGGCCTTTGCCGCAGGTCCGGTGCCCGGTACATTCTCGGTGGCTCCCAGTTCGTTTGAGACGTATATGGACCTGAATTCGTCGGATCCGTCGGCGACGGTGACACACCAGATCCTGTCAGGCACCGTGACCGTGGGAACGATCGCGCCAAGCCTGCTGTCCTACCTGGAAAATCCGGATTCCGATGTGACCGTTTTTCTCCCGCCCAATTCGCCAGCCTCCGTGCCGGAACCTGGCAGTCTGGCGCTCGTCGGCGCTGGCCTGGGCCTGATCGGCCGCCTGCGCAAGCGCGCCAGGCAGGCGTGACGAAAGAGTAGCGATGAGGTCCCCCGCGCAGGCGGGACCTCGCGGGCAGTGCCGGGATTACTACGTCAACTGCCCGATGATCCTGACGGGCGCGTTCCCGTAGCTCAGGAACTGGTCGTGGAATGCCTTCAGGTCGAAGCGGTCGCCCAGCTGCTGCTTGCGGCGCTCGCGCGCACGAAAAGCGGCTCGTGGTCGCCGCCATCGTCACGCCGCCGGAATATGCCTGATCTTGCTTGATATGCCCTCCTGGCTGTTCGTCTATTCGCGGCGAACAGCTCAGTGCGGATCCGATCATAGCAGACTGGCCGCAAATGTTTTTTCGGATGCGCGACGTGAACTGAGGCACGAAGAGCACACTTAGCGAACGTGATAAAGCCTTACCGAGATCACTTAGAGCCTATCCCAGTAGACCTGCTGAGCGCGGGCCGATCTCGGCCGTTCGACTTAGCCCGAATCGGACGTTCCTAAGGCTTAACTTCTTGATGCGTATGGCCGTAGCGCATCAATGAGTGCGGCGACATCCCCTGCGGGGACGATGGTCAGGTTCGGCTGGGGCGGCAAGCCACAGGCCGGCGTTGCAATGACGGCAAGCCCTGCATCGAGCGCCGCCAGTAGTGTTGTGGGCCGGACTTCGACCCATGCAGGCAGCACCAGGACAGCGGCGTCGACCATCGTCCCCATCTGCACCTCCACGCCTTCCCAGAAGTTGCGCGACTCCAGCACAGGTCCCATCAAGGTAACGGGCAGCCCCAATTCGCGCGCACAGGCGCGTAACTCGTATGCGCCCTTGCGGCCCAGCGTAGGCGCCGGGAACACGATACGTCGCCCCGGCGATGCGCGAGCTGAGACTCGCCGCGCCCAAGGAAGCCGGACTGTCTGTGCAAATCCGCCGGCCACGTTGGAATGCGGGGTGAGAATCTGCCGTGCTTTTTGCAAAGCCTGCATCTCGCTTGCCGCCAGCCCAACTGGCGCCCGAAAATCGCCCAGCGTCGCGCTCTCGGGGTGGCGAGCATAGGCATCGTCGAGCACCGTGTGCAGTTCAGAAAGAGTAGGTCCTGTCATCAGGACGTCGAAGGTTCGCCCTTGCAGCGCGCCCGTCTCCCACACGTAAGGCAGCAAGTCTTGTACAACCACCACATGTTCGTCGAGGTAGCTGAGCGAGTCCACGTAGCGGTGTGCCAGCCGCTTCCGGAACGCCAGCGCCGACATCTGGCGTGCCGCTCCCTGGCTCGACAAGCGACGCGACACCAATGAGCGCCACAGTGCCAGTATGGGGAAAGTTGCCACCTTCCCGAAACCGTCCGTGCTCCAGGCGTACTGCGGTCGGCCGTGCCGAAGGCCATCCAAGGGCAGCATGAGCGTATCGCGAGGCCCCTTATGGGCCGCGATCCAGGTATCGAATTCCGGCCACAGCGCATCGACCATGAAGGCTGTCCGGTGCATCGCAGTCGTCGGCCTCGCTGCCGCATGGCGAAAGCATGCCGTCTGGCCGCAGCTGTGGCAGCTGCGCGGTACAGGCATCTTCGGCGCGAAGACGATGGAAGCGAGCCTCGGCGCCGGCACCGTACGGGGAATATGCTTGAGGATTCGCACATGCAACTGCCCATCTTCGATTCGGGCTGAGATCCCAAACGGTTCGGTGGACCTGAAACGCAGGTCGACATAATTCCAGAACACGGTAGCGTCGCGCCCGCTCTGTGCCGCTGATCCCGGGATGACGCGCGAGTGCGCGTGGCGTTCGACGATATCGAGTCTGGCGTCGAGCGCAGCCTGGTACAAGGCGTTCGACAACTGGCACAGTCCTCCGCCCACGGCCGGGACAATGCATCCTTCGCGCAATTCACGGCCTTCGACATAGCCACGGCCGCGCCGCGCCTGCCCAACCTGCGTCCAGAAGCTAAACAGGTGGCCCGCGGCCACTTGCACGCCATCGATGGAGCGAAGCGCGACACGCAGGTTCTCAATTTTGCCCAATACCAACGCACGGTGTTCATCGGCACCGACAGTGTCAAGGACCGAGACTGCTTCGCTCCATACATAGGGCAGCGGGGCACCTGCAGGCCATCGCTTCAGATCCCGCCTGAATGCATCGGCAACCCAGCGCCGCAGCCGCAGCACGGCCACCTTGAACCCGAACACCGCGGCATCCGAGCGCGTCGGTATGCGCACTGCGCTGTCATTATCGCTGTCCATCGATCCGCCGAATGTAATCAGGAAACCGCATCTGGAGAGAAACACTCATACTTTTTTAAGCCGCCTGCACGCCCTTTGCGATATCAGATCAGCACCTACTCACTCCAATCCCTGGTCCCTGGTGGCATCTTGTGTTTTGAAGTACATCTCACCGTTGTGGTAGTGGCGCTGGATCCTGTAGGTGAACATTCCTCGGCCTAGCGGTGTCTCGCCCACATCGTCATCCGGGACCATTTCGAATTTCCTTCCTGCCACCTCTAAACGCAAGGCTGCGTATCGGTACGCGGGCGTTAAAGCCTGGTAGCGACTCACGCCGTCGACCGGCACATCGCCGAAGAAGATGCTATTGATGCGGACGTTTTGAAGCGGCAGACCAGTTCCGTTAGCGACTCGAACCATCGACGCTTCAACGGGCGTGTCGATACGATACATGCTGAAGATGGCAACGATCAGGGCGATGAGAATCATTGCTGAGCTAACGATGGAAAATGGACTCCACGACCCAGCACAAGCTTGCTCCGCCTGTGTTTCCATTCGTCCTCCTTTTACCGGTATGCGCGCCGCCACGCGGCGAAGGCACACTGTCGGCATCAATGCACGCTCGATCCCACGCGATCTGGTCGTATTCGCGGAGCCGACGCAGTATCGCCTCGTGAATACTCTGCCATACACCTGTTAATGCCAGGACCGTGGCTGCGTACGGCTGAAATCGGCCCCGAGCGGGCTTAGTGGGAAGTAGAGGTGTTTACTGACGGGCTACCTTTATTCCAGCCATCATTGAAACCGCGAGCGAAGTCACTCCAGGCGCCGGAAGCGAGCCACAAAAAGGCTGCGATCGTAAGCAGTGCACGGTTGCTTTTCTTGAAGCCGAAGATCAGCAGGGCAGCGCCTGCAACGAAAAAGAATAGAGCAACAGCTGACATTATTTCCCTTGATTTTTTGCTGTTTGAATAGCGGAGCCTTCTACTCATGCTTGCTAGAAGTTCATCAAGGCCCAGTGTACGACCTTTGTTGCCCTCAATGCAAATCATGTGCGACCAGCTACTTGGAAGGTGTCAACTCAACAGTGATACGGGGTCCGTAGACGGATTCGATAGTTTTCTCAGCGTATCCATCGGCTTCGACTGTAAATTGTCCTCGAACGAGGACAAAAGGCTCGATCATAAAAAATTGCCATTTGTTCTTGTAGATCGGTCGGAGGTCGAACGTGCCGTTCATATCAGAGAAGACACATCTCTTCTCGGTGTCCGTAATACAGATTCGTGCATTTTGAACCGGTTTGCGGCTATCGATATCGATGACTTGTCCCAGGGCTCCGGCTTTTTGCTGGATTGGCATAGGGATGCATCCGCCCAGGACAGAAAGCAAGGCGACAATCGTTAAAGCTCGAATCATAGGGATCAAAAAGTTTGAGGAGTTATCGGCCGCCTGTATGTGCAGGTCTGGATTGGCCTTATTCGACCGTGATCGGCAAATCCCTGCCTTCCTGCGCCACCTGTCCAGCGAAATCCGCGGCGTAAATGCGCAGTAGATAGTCGCCCGGCGCCAGGCTGTCGACCTTCCAGGTACCCGGCAGCGCCACGCCATCCTGCAGCGTATTGTTGACGACATAAGCGAACACGGTGGCCTTGCTGCCGTAGACCGTGATACCGCTATTCTCCGCATACAGCAGCTTCACCGCCTCGCGCTCGCGCGGCAGGCGGTCGTAGACCTGCGTGATGTGCGGCGTCTCGAATCCGGCGACCGGGCTGCCGTCCGCATGGAGCAGCTGGTAGCCCAGCTTGTACAGGCCGAGGCGGCGCCGCGCCAGGTTGCCGTCCATCTGGTCGTAGCCGGCGGCGACGATGGACACCTCGCCGAGCGTGCGCGCCACGTGCAGGCGCTTGCCCTTCCTGCCCGGCACGCGCTGGGCGCCCGCATCGTACAGCGCGATGCTCTGGATACGGGGCGGTACCGTGTCGTGCAGGCCGACGAACGGCAGGGCCAGTGCGTTGACGGCCACACCGCCCGGGTAGTACTCCATGTGCACGTGCGCCATCGGATTGATCGTGCCGAGCGCGTCGCCGACGGCGAACCGCGTGCCGCGCCGCACGCGCACGCGGTCCGGCTTGCCGTCCGCGCAGCGCAGTACCTGGAAGCGCGGATCGAGTGCCTTGCCCGTGGCATCGCGGCCCACGCGCATGTGGATGTACGACAGCGGCCCGATGCTCATGCCTTCGCCCAGTTCACCGAAGGCCCAGTTGGGATAAGGATCGCTGACCGTGGCCGGCAGGATCGCCAGTACGCGCGCGCCGACGTCGGCCCGGATGTCCACGCCTGCATGGAAGTGGTCGCGGTTTTCGCCGTCGTAGCTGCCGCGCACTTCGCCCAGCACGCCGACGATTTCGTGCGGTTCCTGTTGCGGGGCCACGGGCCAGGGCATCGACGCAGGTGCAGGT
>NZ_JBFUDR010000091.1:0-20925 GCF_056404615.1 Massilia sp. P2_C2
CAGTGAACGCCTGCTCGCCAAAGGCAAAACCAAAATGGCCGTCATCGGCGCCTGCATGCGCAAGCTGGCCCACCTGTGCTTTGGTGTTGTGCACACAGGCAGGCCATATGACCCAAATTACGCCATGTGAGGCTTGACGGGCGAGACGGTATCTACTGGAATGGGATCTTAATCAGGCATTCTGCAACCTGCTGCTGCGCGTCCCGCCCCCGACACCCACCGCCATCGCGATCGCCAGCGCCTGGAACAACGCGATCCCGGCAAACAGCCACCCGGGATGTCCTGCATCCATCACGAGTCCGAACAGCGCCGGCCCCACCGACAGCCCGGAATCCAGCCCCGAGTAGACGACGCCGTACACGCGCCCGGTGGCATTCTTCGGCGCCGCGGCGCGGATCATCAGGTCGCGCGACGGCCCGGCCACACCCGAGAAAAAGCCGATCAACGCCATCAGCGGCAGCGCCAGCCAGCCCGGCACGACGGCGGCGCCCAGCAGCAGCGCCAGCGCGGCGGCGATGGCGAAGGCGATTGCGACCGTGCGGTCGTGGTCCTGGCGGCCCGCACCGGTAGCTCGTACCCCGGATGCCCGTATGCCGACGAACCCGCCCAGCAGCATGCCGCCCGCCGACGCCAGCATGTAGGCGGTGTACGCCCCCGTCGCCAACTCGCGCGAGATGCCATACAACTGCGTGAGGCCGATCGCCGCGAACGCCTGGATGCCGCCCAGCGCCACCGCCGTCAGGAAGAAGAAGGCGAAACACATCCAGACGGCGGACAGACGCAGGAAGGACAGGGCGCCCTCCCCGCCCGCGGCGGCGCTTGCCGCGGCCGGCTTCGGTTCCGGGCGCAGGCAGGAACGGTTCAGGAACAGGATGCCCAGCACGACGAATGGCAGGACCGCCGCGCTGGCCAGCGCCATGCGCCAGCTGGCGGCCGCGGCGACCGCCGTCATGAACAACGGCGCCGCGGCCCAGCCGATGTTGCCGCTGATGCCGTGCATGGAAAAGCCGTGCGCCAGCCGCGCGCGCGACACGCGCTGGTTCAGCAGCGTGTAGTCGGCCGGGTGAAAAATGCTGTTGCCGACGCCGGCCAGCAGCGCCCCCGCCATCAGCGCCGGATAGCTGCCCGCCACCGCCAGCACGAGGGCCGACACGCCCAGCATCGCCATGCCGAAGAACAGGACGCGTAGCGCGCCGACGCGATCGACGACGAAACCCGCCAGCGCCTGGCCGATGCCGGAGACGACGAAGAACGCCGTCAGCAGCAGCCCCAGTTCCGCATAGCTGAGGCCGAACGCGGGCTTCAGCCAGGGGAACAGCGCCGCCAGGATCAGGTGGTAGAAGTGCGACGTGCCGTGGGCCAGGCCCACGAGGCCGATCACGCGCGCGTCGGTGCGCAAGTTGCTGTCTCGTTCCATGAGATCTCCGGGGAAAAGCCCAGTGTAGGCAAGACGGCCACGGCTGAATTACGATAGCAGGACAAATTTTGTCGAGAAACGGACAATACTCCATGAGCGTTCCCGTCGTACGTCATACGCAGCCCTGGCCGGATTGCTACGATCCCACGCTAGAGCGCCCCGTCACGCTGATCGCGCGCGACCTGCAGACGGCCGAGCACCTGCTGCCGCACACGCATCCGTTCGGCCAGCTCACGCACACGCGCGACGGCGTGATCCGCGTGACGGCCGCCGACAGCAGCTGGATCGTGCCGCCGTCGCGTGCGGTGTGGATCGCACCCGGCGTCGTCCATGCGGTGACCGTGCTGCAGCCGGCCCGGTTGCGGCCCGTGCGCATCCTGGCCGCGCGCACGCCGTTTCCTGGCGAGGATTGCCGCGTGCTGGAGGTATCCACCCTGCTGCGTGAGCTGATCCACTCACTCGAGCAATTGCCGCCCGCCGAGGCGTCGCAGCGCGCCACCTTGCTGTCGGAACTGGTGCTGGACGAGCTGGCCGCGTCCCCCGCGTTGCCGATGCGCGTGCCGCTGCCGCGCGACAAGCGCCTGACGGCCCTGTGCGAACGCCTGCTCGACGCACCGGGGGCCACGCTGACCCTGGCCGATTGGGCCCGCCAGGCCGGGGCGTCCGAGCGCACGCTGGCGCGGCTGTTCGAGCGGGAACTCGGGATGAGCTTCGGCCAGTGGCGCCAGCAGGTCCGCCTGGCGCACGCGGCGCCGCTGATCGCGCGCGGGATGCCGCTCGCGCGCGTGGCCGAGGAACTGGGCTATACCAGCCAGTCGGCGTTTTCGCACATGTTCAGGAAGACGTTCGGGTGTTCGCCGTCGGCATTCTTTGCGCAGCGCTGACGGGCCTGCGCGACTTTGTGCGCACTTTCAGCCCCCTTGCCGTTCACCGGCCCCGCCAAGGAGACGCCGACCAAGGGCGTGCTGATCGTCAACGGCGCCGGCTCGTCCGTCACCATGACCGCCCCCCCGACGGTGCCCGCGTGGACTACAGCGACAACGCCAATGGGACCATCACGAACAGCAATACGCGGATCCGGAACGATTTCCTCTCCGATTACTGAGCGCGCCATACATGCATGATTTCCTTCGTGCCTGATTGATCGCGACAGGGATGGTCGTCCGTGACATTGTGCGCACATTCACACCCCTTGCCTACTGTAAACTCCGTCTCCGTTCGGAACATAACAGCAGCGCAAGGTCTTCGATGCATCCGATGCGTCGACGCCCATCCAACATTGATTTATCGATGAGAGAGAACCCACAGATGAATAGCAAGTACTCCATTGCCGCCGTCGGCTGCGCGCTCGTCCTGTCCGCCTGCGGTGGCGGTGGCGGTGGCGGTGGCACCGCTTCGACGCCCGTGCAGGCATCCTCGCTGTCCACGATCGCCGCGGCCGATGCGCCCAAGGTGGCCAGCAGCGGCTATGCCGCCGGCGCCCTGATCAGCCAATCGTCCACGTCGCTGACCGGCGTCGTGACCGGCGTGAGCATCGCGGCGCCGGGCGTCGGCGCGGTATCGCCGGTGCTCGGCCTCGTCAAACAGGCGTATGGGAGCAACGCTGCCGGTCTGCTGACCGGGGTCACGATCTCCGATTCGTGCGCTGGTGGCGGCACCGTGACGATCGATGCGACGCTGCGCAACCAGAATACGCTGAGCAACGGCGACACGCTGACGATGACCGCGTTTAACTGCACCGAGGACGGATCGACGATGAACGGCAACCTGTCGATCACGGTGTCTGGCGTCAGCGGCGACGTCATCAACTCCACGAGCGGCGCCGTGACGCTGGATGCCCGCTTCAACAACTTCTCCATCGCGACCGGCAGCACGGCCGATACGCTGAATGGCGACATGAAGATCGGCATCGCCGCCATGAGCAGCGTCGATGCAACGTTTGCAATCACGGGCGCCTCGCTGCTGGCGACGGAGCAGCGGTCCGGCGCGACCGTTGCCACGCGCACGCTGAGCGCATATTCGGTGAACGGCAGCGTCCATGGCTCGACGGTGAGCGCGGCCGCCGACTTCTCGGTGTCGGGCAATACCAACGGGCTGGGCCAGTTCGCCTATACGGTCAAGAACCTGCAGCCGTTCGTCACCACCACGACGGGCACCCCGACCGCGGGTTCGCTCATCGTCAACGGTGCCGGCTCTTCCGTCACCGCGACCGTCGTTTCCAACGGCGTCCGTGTCGACTATAGCGCCAGGGGCGATGGCGTCGTCACGCAGACCAGCACGCTGAGCTGGAGCGACTTCTCCGCCGCCTTCTGATCCGCGCATGCATCGCTTTCTTCGTGCCGGGCTGGTCCCGGTGTTGTGTGCGTGCGCCGGCATGCCGGCACATGCGCAATGGCAGGTCGGGGCCGGCCCCGGCCTGCGTCATGCCGTTCACGACGAGTACGACGCGGCCGGGCACCGCCTCGTCCGCGAAAGGGGCTGGCTGCCGGGCATCGCGTTCCAGGCCGCATACACGACGGGGATGCTGACCTGGCGCGCCGGCGCGGAAGCGTACCGGGGCGGCATCGGCTACGATGGGCGCACGCAGACCGGCGTGCCCGCCACGTCGACGACCTCGACGCGGCTTGCGGCGGCCAACGCCGGCGCGGCGTACGCGCTCGGTGGAGACGTGTCGCTGCTCGCGCTCGTCGAGACCGACCGCTGGCGGCGCGACATCGCCGGCACAGCAACCGCCCTGGGCCTGCAGGAAACCTACCGCTCCACCCGGCTGCTCGCAGGCGCGGCCAGGACGTGGCGCCCGGCAGCCGGCCGGCTGACCGCCGAGGCGGACCTGTTCCTGTCCACGCCGGAGCGCATGCGCGTCGCGTTCTCGGGGCGCTTCGATCCCGTGCGCATCGACGGCGGCCGCGTCCGCGGCCTGCGCCTGGGCCTCGCGCTACGTCCCGCCAACGCGCCCTGGCTGGAACTGCGCACGCGCTACGACCATGCCCGCGCGCCGCGCAGCGGCAACGTCCCATTCACGGCGGATGGGGAATTCCGCGGCACGGTCACGCAACCGGAACACACGCGCCAGACACTGACTTTCGCGGTTTCGGCCATGTATTGAGGCCTGACGTTCAGGCAGGCTTGGTGGCCGGCTCGCGGTCCTCGCCCAGCCGCCCCAGCAGCCGGCCCCGCACCTCCGGCCAGTCCAGGTCCGTCACTGCGAACAGCACGCTGTCGCGCACATGCCCCGTCCACGTAACGCGATCCCGCCGCAACACGCCTTCGCGCACCGCGCCCAGCTTGGCGATGGCGGCCTGGCTGCGCAGGTTGCGCGCGTCCGTCAGCAATTCCACGCGCCGCGCGCCGCAGGCAAAAGCATGTCGCAGCATCAGGTATTTCGCTTCCACGTTGACGAGCGTCGAGCGGACGTCCGGGTGCAAAAAGGTGGCGCCGATCTCGGCGCACTGGCGCGTGCGCTTGATGTTCAGGAAGCTGGTCGTGCCCACGATCGCATTCGTCGTTCGCTGGCGGATCGCGTAGGCGATCCATTCGCCCTGCGCCACCTGCGCGGTGAGCATGTCCCACCAGCCGTCGAAATGCCCGCCCTGGCCGCTGATGGCGAACAGGTTCCAACCCGCCGCGTCGCAGTCGAGGGCGGCCCGGACCGGCTCCCGCAGCGCGTCCTCGTAGGGCTCCAGGCGCACGTGGTGTCCCTCCAGTACAACATTATCCAGGGCGAATACCACATTATTCATAAAGAGTCATTTCGTTGCTCGATTAATCAAACCGTCATATAGCGCACGGTGATTTCCTAATTGAATTCGATTTCATGAGTAGATTCTTTGCGGCAAAGTTTCTGAACTTAAAATGATTTAAATCAAAAACTTAACGCAGAGTACCGCCAGTGGATGCAGCGTTGCGTTTATGAGTCGCCAAGCAACAAATGCTGAGATAGCACATCGACTTGTTTGTGATTTCGCGCTAAGCTAATGCAAATGAATACACAACAATATTCATATAAATACCCAACGGCAAGTTGGTATGCACTCATAATAAAATTCTGGAGACTCGTACGTGCCTTATTCCAGCAAGCTTGCGCAATTCAGCCGCGTATTATCCGACCTACCTTTACCGTCCGATCAAGTTTCGCCAGACCCGCTGCACGTCCTGCTCGTCGAGCCGAACGAATGCATGCGCGAGTGTCTGACAGCCTTGCTTAACCATTATAAATACCACGTGACATGCGCCGCGAATATCTGCGAGGCGATTGCCTGCGCAAGTCAATGTCCGCCCCATGCCGTCATTCTGTCGTCGGATTTCCGCAGCCCGGAAGATTTCACGATATGCAAACAGCTGCGCACGATTCCTGAAACGGCAAGCAGTATATTTCTGGGAATCACCGGATATTACTTCGAGGGCATGTACAAGTTTGCCAAATCGGCCGGCTTCGATCAGTATTATCTGAAGCCCGTCCTATTAACGACGTTTATGACGATATTGAATTCGATGTTGTCGCACCAATCCCATTTGGGTTCGGCGCACGCGCATTAATCGTCATTTTCGACGTGACCTTATGTCGTTACGCTGAAAGGCACACCGACGTCGCTCCACGCCGCCGCCTCTTTCTCGAACCAGGCGGCAACGGTCGGATGCAGGCCCAGCCAGCCGCGCGGGGTCTCGATGTCGATGCGGCCTTTCAGGCGCAGGCGGATCGCGTCGACGTCGCCGTCCACGCGCGCGTGCATGAACACGGCGGCGAGACGCAGCGCCAGCACGGCCTTGGCGAGGTCGGGCAGTCCCAATACCTCCCGCACCTTGCGCAGATTGCCCTTCTGGCCCAGCACGATCAGGCTCATGAGGCGCTGCTCGCGCGCCGTGAAACCCGGCAGGTCGGCGTGCTCGACGATGTACGCGGCATGCTTGTGTGCGCCCGTGTGCGAGATGGCCTGGCCCACCTCGTGCAGCATGGCGCTGCGCAGCAGGTGATGGCAGACGGATTCGTCCTGCGGTCCGAGCTTTTCGAACAACTTGCGCGCGATGGCAGCCGTGCGCGCCGCCCGCTGCGGATCGACGCCGAAGCGGCGCATGCAGTCCTGGATGGCGAGGTCGCGGCGGTCCTGGCGGTTGGCGCGCAGTTCCAGGTCGGACAGGACACCCAGGCGCAGGCCGGCATTGATCGCCGTCATGGCGGTCACGCCCAGCTCCTGCATCACGCCGATCAGGATGGACAGGCCGCCCACCATCACGATCACGCGCTCGCGCTTCACGCCCGGCAGGTCGAACGCGTCGACGTGGCCCAGTTCGACGAGCTTGTCGCGCAGCGCCAGCAGGCTCGCCAGCGACATCGTGCCGTCGCCGATGCGGTTGCGCGAGATGACTTCGTTGATCGCGCGCATGGTGCCGGACGAGCCATAGACGGCATCCCAGCCATGCTTCCGGTACTGGTCGGCCAGGTCCTCGAAGCGGGCACGCGCCGCGTTGACGGCCGTCGCGAACGCGTCCGCGCTGATCTGGCCACCCATGAAATACGTGGCGCTCTGCGGATGCGTGCCGATGCTGAACGATTCGACGATATCGATGTCGTCGCCATGCGCGGTGATGACTTCGGTCGAGCCGCCGCCGATGTCGATCACGAGCCGCCGCTCGGCGCGGCGCCCCAGCGCGCGCGCCACGCCCATGTAGATCAGACGCCCTTCTTCCTCGCCGGAGATGATCTCGATCGGATAGCCGATCGCTTCTTCCAGGCGCGGCAGCACCGCGTCGGCATTGCTGGCCACGCGCATCGTGTTGGTGGCCACGACGCGCACGGCGTCGAGCCGGTACTGGCGCAGGATGGCGCTGAAGTCACGCAGCGTGTTCACGGCCATCTCGACCGCGGCCTCGGTCAGCGCATTGTCCGGCCCGAGGCCCGAGGCCAGGCGGATCGGATCGCGTGCCGTGCGGACGATGTGGATCTGGCCCGCGATCGGCTCGCCGATGTGGAGGCGGAAGGAGTTGGAGCCGAGGTCGACTGCTGCGTACATGGATGCGTCTGGAATGGATGGCGTTGACGGAAGTATAGCGGGCGCACGGCCCGACGCCCATCCGATGCCGTCCGTCATCTCATCCTGGCCCGCCATCAACGCAACACCTCGGTCAGCACGCGGCCTTCCGCGCCGGCCGGGCGCCGCACGTGCAGGATGTCGGCCAGCGTGGGCGCGATGTCCACGACCTCGGCATAGCCGGCCTGCTCGCCCGGACGGATCCAGCGCCGGCCCATCATCAGCAGGGGTACAGAGGTGTCGTATTGCCACGGCGTGCCATGGCTGGCACCGGATGTGCCACTGCTGAAGATGGTGTACGGCGTCGTCACGAGCAACAGGTCGCCGGACAGCGTGCGGTTCCAGGCCCGTTGCATCAGCGTGCCCAGGCGCGACTGCGCCGCGACGCCCTGCTCCAGCTGCGTGCGCGTGAAGACTTGCGCGATGCCCGGCTGCGTGAGCAGGTAGCGGGCGGCGGCGTTCTCGACGTCGGCCCGCGCCAGCCCGCGGCGCGCGATCGCGTCGTAGTCGAGAACCACCTCGGGCAGCAACGACGTCCTGACGAGCTTGTCGACGCCGAAGCGTTCGGCCAGCGCAGCGTTCAGTTTTTCCAGCAGCGCCTTCGGATTCACGCGCAGCGCGTCCATGTGCCGCGCCTGCGAGAACTCGGCCGTGTTGGCAAAGCCATGGTCGGCCGTCAGCACGACCAGCACATTGTCCAGGCCGACGCGCCGGTCGAGGAAGGCGAAGAAGCGCGCGATCCGGCGGTCGACCTGTTGCAGGTGGTCGTGCGACATGCGGCTTTCCGGACCATAGGCGTGGTTCACGTAGTCGTGGCCGGACAGGCTCACGCCCAGCAGGTCCGTCGCACCCGTCGGATTGCGGCCCAGCTGTTCGCCATCGACGGCAGCTTCGGCGAAGTCCAGCGTGAGCTCGTCGACGGCGGGACTTGTCTTCAGCCGGCCATAGTAATCGGCGGCCGGCGCTCCACTCTCGCTGTAAAACGTGAACGGAAAGCGGTTGGTGTCGGCCGTCGTCGCTTCCGGATATTGGGCGTCGTCGGCATAGGCCAAGTCGTCCAGCAGCGGCTTCCACGATGTGCCGTAGTAGCGGTCCTGCGGCCTGGCGGCGCGGAAGCGTTCGACCCAGGCCGGATGCCTGTCCATGTAGTAGGTGCTGCTGGCAAAGTCGCCCGTTTTGTCCATGTACATGTACGCGGTGCCCGTCTTGCCGGCCAACAGGATGGCGCCACGGTCCTTGCCGGAGACGGCGACGACTTTACTGCGATTACCGCTCGCGTAGCGCAGCTGGTCACCGAGCGTGTCGACGCGCAGGTTTGCAGGGGACGTGCCGTCGTGCGCGTCCGTGTCCTCGTCGATGTAGCGGTAGCGCGCGTCCTCGGTGCAATACACCTGTTTGCCGTCCGCGGCTATCCAGTTGTTGCCGATGATGCCGTGGCGATAGGGATACGCGCCCGTCAGCACGGCCGAGTGGCCGACGGCCGTCACCGTGATCCCGTGGGCCTGGTGGGCGTCCGTGAACGACGCACCTTGTTCCAGCAGGCGCCGCACGCCGCCGGGGCCGAACTGGTCGCGGTAGCGCTGGACCTGTTCGAACGGCAGGCCGTCGATGACCATGACGACGACGAGCTTCGGCGGCTTCATTTGCACGACGGCCTGGACGGCGGCCGGCTTGCCTGCCTGGACGGCGCCGGCGGCGGCGGTGGCCGTGCCGGGCAACCACAGCGCGGCGCAGGCGATCAGGGTGAGCGACGTCTTCAGCCAGGTCCGGGTCATGCGGGTCTTTCGTTGCGTGGGTCGTTATTGCCAATCGTACATTGTATGAAAGGCAGATGTCAGTTTCGTGACACAACCGTGTGGCCGGTCAGCCGGCGAAGTGGGCGGCCAGTCCCTGGTCGCGGAAGCGCTCGATGACGAACTCGACGAAGACACGCGTCTTGGCCGGCAGCAAGCGCCGGCTCGAGTAATACAGGAACAGCGGCCCCGTCTCCGCATACCAGCCGGGCAGGATGCGCACGAGCCGGCCGTCCGCCAGCAGCGGCCCGGCGTGCGGGGCCGGCACCAGTGCGATGCCCAGGCCTGCTGCGGCGGCATGCGCCATCGCTTCCGGATCGTCCAGCGCGGCCACGGGCCGGCACTCGTACGGCGCCACATGGCCGGCGTCGTCGCGCAGGGTGAGCGCCTGGACGCGGCCCGTGCGGATCGAACGGCGCACGATGCCGTCGTGGCCGGCCAGGTCGTCCGGGTTGCGCGGCGTGCCCGCCCGTGCCAGGTAATCCGGCGACGCCACGAGGACGACGCGCACCCGCGCCAGCTCGCGCGCGACGACGCCCTGCGGCAGCTCGACGCCACCGCCGATGGCCACGTCGAAGCCCTCCCCGACCAGGTCGACCTGACGATTGTCGAAGTGCAGGTCCGGCAGGACCTCGGGATGGCGGCGGCGGAATTCCGCCAGCATCGGCACGAAATGCATGCGCCCGACGGCCGGCGCCAGCGCCACCTTCAACGGCCCCGCCGCGTGGTTGGCGCCCTGGCGCACGACGGCAATCGCGTCCTGAATGCGGTGCCACGGCTCGGCGACCTCGCGCAGGAATTGCTCGCCCTCGTCCRTCAGGCTCAGCTTGCGCGTGCTGCGCCGGAACAGGCGGACGCCGAGGTCGGCCTCGAGCCGGGCGACGTTCTTGCTGACGGCCGCCGGCGTGAGACCGAGGCGGCGCGCGGCGGCGGAAAAGCTGCCGGCCTCCGCGCTGTAGATGAAGGAATCGAGGTGGACGAAGGCCTCATTCATGGTGAATTTTCAACCAATAGTTGAAGGTAATGTGCTTTTTGACGGGCTAGTTTGAACTACAGGTTGGAATGATACTGCACACATCACCCACCCACCCTTCAAGGAGCAGATCATGAACACCACTCTCGAAAACAAGGTCGCCTTCGTCACCGGCGGTTCGCGCGGCATCGGCGCCGCCATCGTGGAACGCCTCGCCGCCGCGGGCGCCGCCGTGGCGTTCACGTACCAGTCGTCGGAAGAGCAGGCGCAGGCACTGGCCGGCCGCATCGAAGCGGCGGGCGGCCGCGCCCTTGCGCTGCGCGCCGACGCGGCCGATCCGCAGGCGCTGGCCGACGCGATCGACACGGCGGCGAGCCGGTTCGGGCGCCTGGACATCCTCGTCAACAACGCCGGCGTCTTCCTCGGTGGCCACGTCGCGGACTTCGCCCTTGCGGATTTCGACAAGACGGTCGCCGTCAACCTGCGCGCCGTGTTCGCCGCCACGCAAGCGGCCGTGCGCCACCTGCCGGACGGCGGACGGATCGTCAACATCGGCAGCACGAACGCCATGCGCGTGCCGTTCGCCGGCGCGGCCGTCTATGCGATGAGCAAGTCCGCACTGACGGGTCTGGTGAAAGGGCTCGCGCACGACCTGGGGCCGCGCGGGATCACGGTGAACAACGTGCTGCCGGGCCCCGTGGACACGGACATGAATCCGGCCGACACGGACTTCGGCAAATCGCTGCACGCCTACATGGCCTTGCCGCGCCACGGCCGGCCGCAGGAAGTGGCGGGCATGGTCGCGTGGCTGGCGGGCCCGGAGGCGAGCTTCGTGACGGGTGCGGACCTGGCGGTGGACGGCGGCTTCGCGGCCTGAGGTTTGATTCAGCACAATTCGGGGTCAGAGCGTGCTCTGACCCCGAATTTCTCAGTCGACGCGCTTGACCGACTCGCGCACGACGAGGTTCAGCTGCGGCACCTCGATAGCGAGCGTCTCGTGCCCGATCATCTTGATGATGGCGCGGCCGAGGCATTTGCCGACGTCGAACAGCGGCTGGCGCACCGTCGTCAGCGGCGGCGTCGTGTACATCGAGCTGTGCAGGTCGTCGAAACCGATGACGGAGATGTCTTCCGGCACGCGGATGCCGCGCCGGTACAGCGCCAGGCGCGCGCCGTACGCGGTCAGGTCGTTGGCGCAGAAGATGGCGGAGAAACGCTGGCCCGATTCCAGCAGGCGCTCGACGGCCAACAGGCCGCCCGATTCCTGGAAGTCGCCGCCGACGATCAGCTGCTGATGTTCCTTGATGCCGTGCTTGGCCAGCGTGTCGCGGTAGCCGGTCAGGCGGGCCAGCGCATCCTGGTGGTCGGACGGGCCCGTGATGAACGCGATGTTGCGGTGGCCCTGTTGGATCAGGTGGCGCACCGCCTCGCACGCGCCCCAGTAATTGTCGAGGCAGAAGCCATAGGCGCGCGGGGCGCTCAGGTCGCGCCCGAAGGCGACGATGGGCACGCGCTGCGACAGCTTCAGGATCTGCGCGTCCTTCAGCTTGYCGCTCAGGATCACGAGGCCGTCCACGCGCCGCGCGATCAGCAGTTCGATCCGCTCGGCTTCCTCTTCCGCGTGCCAGTGGCCGGACACGATCATCGGCGCATAGCCCGTGCCCTGCAGCGCCTCGTCGATGCCGGCCATCGCGTCGGCGAAATAACCCGAGACGAGCGACTGGGTCAGCACGCCGATCGTGCGCGAGCTGCCCATCTTGAGGTTCTGCGCCAGCACGTTCGGCTTGTAATTGAGCTTTTCGATGACGGTCTCGATGGCCTGGCGCTTTTCCTCCGACACCTTGGCGGTGCCGTTCAGGAAGCGCGAGACCGTCGCCGCCGACACGCCCGCCACGCGGGCGACCTCGTGGACGGTGACCATCTGCGAGCTGCTGGAATCCTTTTTCATGCGTTTCGGCCTGCTTCATGCGCGACGATGCCGCGAAGGTCGTGAATATACACCAGGACATGCCAGTTTGACATGGGGAGGCCGATTGCGGAAAAAAATCCATTTGACACCCGGGCAAGCGCCCATGTACGATGAAATCGATTTCAAAAACAGTGAAAAGGTGCGTCCAGAACGCCCGCCTCCGCGACAGGCCGCGTCGCGCACGGGCGCACCGATTTCGACCTCACCATACGACTACGACCGCACCATGACCGATTTCATCCGTTTTCCTTCCAATTTCACGTGGGGCGTCGCCACCAGCGCGTTCCAGATCGAAGGCGCCCATGACGCCGACGGCAAAGGCCCGTCGATCTGGGACACGTTCTCGCACGATGCCGCCAACATCATCGACGGCAGCAACGGCGACGTCGCCTGCGACCACTACAACCGCTACCGCGACGACGTCGCCATGATGGCGTCGCTGGGCGTGAACGCCTACCGCTTCTCGATCGCGTGGGCGCGCGTGCAGCCGACCGGCAAGGGCGCCTGGAACGAAAAGGGATTCGATTTCTACACGCGCCTGCTGGACGCGCTGGATGAAAAAGGCATCACGGCACACATCACGCTGTACCACTGGGACCTGCCGCAGGGCCTGCAGGACGACGGCGGCTGGATGTCGCGCGACACCGCGCACCGCTTCGCCGACTACGCCGCCGAGGTGGCACGCCGCTACGGCAACCGCGTGGCCAGTATCGCCACCCACAACGAACCGTGGTGCACGGCCAACCTCGGCTACGGCAACGGCCAGTTCGCGCCGGGTGTCGCGGACAAGAAACAGGCGATCCAGGTCTCGCACCACCTGCTGCTGTCGCACGGCCTCGCGATGCAATCGATGCGCGCCGTGAATCCGACCTGCATGCTCGGCATCGTGCTGAACCAGTGGACGGCGGAACCGGCGACCGACAGCGCGGCCGACCGCCGCCTGGCCGAACTGGAGTGGGCAAATTCGATCGAGTGGTTCATGGACCCGATCTTCAAGCGCCGCTACCCGGCCCTGTCGCTGGAAGCGCACGGCGCCAACGCGCCGGACGTTCTACCTGCCGACTTCGACATCATCGCCCAGCCGATGGACTTCCTGGGCGTGAACTACTACCGCCGCGAAGTGATGAGCGCCGAAGTCCCGCCGCGCAAGCCGGAAGGCGGCCTGGGCTTCACGGACATGGGCTGGGAAATCTACCCGCAGGGCCTCACTGACCTGCTGGTGCAGCTGAAACAGGAGTATCCGGACCTGCCGCCGGTGTACATTACGGAAAACGGCATGGCGTCGGTCGATGCGATCGAAGGCGGCCAGGTCAACGACATGCAGCGCCTGGAGTACGTGCGCACCCACCTGGAAGCGCTCAAGGCGGCGATGGACCAGGGCGTGGACGTGCGCGGCTACTTCCTGTGGAGCCTGATGGACAATTTTGAATGGAATTCCGGCTATGCGAAGCGGTTCGGCATCGTCTACGTGGACTATGACACCCAGCAGCGGACCCCGAAGGCGAGCGCCCTCTGGTACCGCGATTTCATCGCCGGCCAGCGCGACAACCTGCGCGCGGCCTGACCCCGCCGCGGGGTGAGAAGAACAGGAGACCGAGGAAGACATGAGGGACAACATGGATGATGTACTTTTCGGCGGTGCCCGCCTGCTGGCCGATATCGGCGGCACCAACGCCCGCTTCGCCCTGCAGCGCGGCCCCGGCCGCATCGAGGAAATCGCCACGCTGGCGTGCGCCGCGTACGCGACGTTCACCGACGCCGTGCGCGCCTACCTGGCCGGCCATCCCGGCGCGGCGCGCGAGGTGCGTCACGCCGTGATCGCGATCGCCAATCCGGTCGAAGGCGATTTCATCAAGATGACCAACCACCACTGGCAGTTCTCGATCGACGCCGCGCGCCGCGACCTCGGCCTCGACACGCTGCTGGTCGTGAACGACTTCGCCGCCCTGTCGATGTCGGTGCCCAGCCTGGCGGACGCGGACCTCGAGCAGGTCGGCGGCACCCGCGTCAATCCCGATGCCGTGATCGGCCTGGTGGGTGCCGGCACGGGCCTGGGCGTCGGCGGCGTCATCCCCGACAACGGCCGCTGGACCGTGCTGCCGAGCGAAGGCGGCCACGTCGCCTTCTCGCCGTCGAACGCGCGCGAACAGGCGATCCTCGCCTGGTGCTGGACCAAGTGGGCCCACGTGTCGGCCGAGCGCCTGATCTCGGGTCCGGGCCTGGCCACGATCCACGAGGCGCTGTGCGCCATCGACGGCGCCGCCGCCGAAGTGCTGGAACCCGCCCAGGTCGTCGAGCGTGGCCTGTCGGGCGACAAGCTGTGCGCGGAAGCGCTGGACATCTTCTGCGGCGCCCTGGGCACCATGGCCGCCAACGTGGCCGTCACGCTGTGCGCACGCGGCGGCATCTACATCGGCGGCGGCGTCGTGCCGCGCCTGGGCAAGTTCTTCGCCCAGTCGTCGTTCCGCGCCCGCTTCGAGAACAAGGGCCGCTTCACCGACTTCTGCAGGCAGATCCCGGTGTACGTGATCCACGCGCCCTACCCCGCCCTGGCCGGCGCCGCCGCGATGCTCGACCAGCAGCTGGTCGACGCCCGCACGGCCGCCCAGCGCGCTCCTATCGATTCCGTCACCGGTTCGCACCATGCGCACGCCTGACCGCATCCGCCACCCGCTGTTGTGGGTGCCCACCGGCTACTTCACCATGGCCATGGGCTACATCATGCTGACGAGCGTGACGGCCATCATGTTCAAGAACATCGGCCTGGACAATGCGCGCGCCGCCGCGTATTCGAGCTCCCTGATCTTCGCATACACGGCGAAACCGCTGTTCGCGCCGTTCGTCGAGATGTACCGTACGAAGAAATTCTTCGTACTGCTGATGCAGGTGCTCATCGCACTGGGCTTCGCCGGCGCCGGGCTGGCCATGGGCCTGCCCGACTTCATGGTGCTGATGCTGCCGCTGTTCTTCCTGATGTCGTTCATCGGCGCGACGCAGGACATCGCCAGCGACGGCGTGTACGTGACGTCGCTCGACTCGCGCACGCAGGCCCTGTACTGCGGCGTCCAGAGCCTGTCGTGGAACGTCGGGCCGATCGTCGCCTCCGGCTTCCTCGTCTACCTGAGCGGCCGCCTGCACACGGACGTGTTCCACCACGACCCGAAGGTCTTCGGGCCGGAGTGGATGGACGCGTGGCGCGTGATCTTCTTCATCGTCGCCGGCATCGTCCTCGTGATGGCCGCCTGGCACGCGCGCGTGATGCCCGAGGGCGCGCGGGCGGAAAATACGCCGACGAGCGTGCGCGGTGCCGCCGCGATCCTGTGGGATTCGTTCGTCACCTTCTTCCAGAAGCGCGACGTGTGGAAGATGGTCGCCTTCGCGTTCCTGTTCCGCTTCAGCATCGGCATGCTGGAAAAGATCGGTCCCTTCTTCATGGTCGATTCGGCCGCCAAGGGCGGGCTCGGTCTCACCAACGAAAGCCTGGGCATCATCTACGGCACGTGGGGCCTGATCGCCGTGCTCGCGGGCTCCCTGCTGGGCGGCATGTTCGTCGCGAAGCGCGGCCTGAAGCGCACCCTGTTCATCCTGTGCTGCGCCGTCAACATTCCGAACGCGACGTTCCTCGCGATGAGCATCGCGCTGCCCTCGGACCCGTGGATGATCGCGGCCGGCGTCATCGTCGAAAAATTCTTCTTCGGCTTCGGCTCCGTCGGCTACATGATCTACCTGATGCAGCAGCTGGCGCCGGGCAAGTACACGACGACGCACTATGCATTCGGCACGGGCCTGATGGGCTTGTGCATGATGGTGACCGGCACGATCAGCGGCATGCTGCAGGAATACCTGGGCTATGTCAGCTACTTCGTCGCCGTCATGATCGCCACGATTCCATCGTTCCTCGCGACGTGGTTCGCGCCGTTCCACCACGATGACGGCATGGGCAGCGACGCGGCCAAGCCGGCGGCGGCCAACGACGCCGAGGCGACGCACCGCGCAGCCTGACACAGGGTCATCCATACCAGCCGGGCCGCGTGCCCGGCTTTTTTTTGGGGCGCTGTCGTCCTGGTGCGGGCACGCGCCGATTTGCCGGATAGCCGTGCGCGTGTAGGAATACACCGCACGTCAACCGCTCATGTCGTGACGCAACAACGGATACGGGTCGATGGCGCCGCTCACCGTATAGATACCGTAGTGCAGGTGCGGCGGCGTGGTCGCCGCGTTGCCCGTGTTGCCGACATAGCCGACGATCGTGCCGGGCGCCACGCGCGTGCCCGCGCGCACGTCGCCGTAGCGGTCCAGGTGGGCGTAGTAGTGACGCTGGCCGCCCGGTCCCAGCACCCAGACCACCTGCCCGCCGAGCCGGTTCGTGCCCACGTCCAGCACGATGCCCTCGGTGGCCGACAGCACCGGCGTGCCGCGCCGGGCAAAGATGTCGATGCCCTCGTGCTTGCGCCCGCCGCTGCGCGCACCACCCCAGGTGTCCACGAGTTGCGCCGGCTTCACGCCCGCCACGGGCACCGGCAGCGCAGCCGGCGCCGGCAGCGTGCCGAGCCGGATCGCGTAGGCGATGCCGCCAAGCCACGGGCGCAACACACTCCCGGCTGCGATGAGGACGATGGCGATGACGAGGCTGCGCAACAGGATCCGCATAAGACTCCAACGAATGGTCGAGGTGGCGCACACATGGGGACGAAACCGTAAATTCGCAATCGGCCCCGTGCGCGTAGAATGGTGAACGCGTCAATCGGCTACCCAAACGCGGACCGGACAATGATCATCCAGGGAACACATCGGTACGTCAACGTCGCTGCGGTTATCAGCATCGTCGTGCTGCTCGCAGGCATTTCCACGCTCGCCGTCGGCATCCAGAATGTGATGGCGTCCTGGCGCTGGGTCATCCATACGCRGGAAGTGCTGGAACACGTGCAGGGCACCCAAAGCCTCATCAACGAGGCCGATGCCTTACAGAAATCGTTGCGCCTCGGCTACGACCGTCAGGACGAAGCGGAATTCCAGGCAAAACTGGCCGCGCTGCCGCGCGAGATCGACGTCTTGACACAACTGACCAGGGACAATCCCACCCAGCAAAAAGCGCTGGCGCGATTCCGGCACCATGTGGACGAGTACGTGGACAACCTGCGTACGGGTCTCACGAATGGCGCGCCCTACCCCAACCGGAACGGCGAGCGCGCGTTGCGCCGCGCCATCGCCTTGCAGGTCGCCGCCATGCAGGCCGAGGAAGAGTGGCTGCTCGCGCAGCGCGAGGCGAGCGTGGGTGTCGACCGCTCACGGACGATCGCCGCGGCCGGCGCCGTGTCCGTGCTGTCGATCGGGCTGCTGCTGTTCGTGCGTGCGATGGCGCGCCGCGATGCCGCCTTCCTCGCCGCACAGCGGGCGAACCTCGACGCGACGCTGCGCAGCATCGGCGAGGCCGTGATCGCCGTCGACGTCCATGGGCGCGTGCGCTTCATGAACCGCGTCGCGGAAAGCCTGCTGGGTTGCAGCGAGAGCGCGGCGCGCGACCAGTTGCTGACCACCGTCTTCCGCATCGCCGGATCGAGCGCCGACGACCAGACGCTGGCAACGGCGCTGCGCACGGCGCTGGAAGACAACGAAGCCGTGGCCGGCATCCCGATCACGGGCAGCAGCCCCGCGCAGCCGGAGCGGATGCGCGCCTGGCTGCTCAACTGCCAGCCGCTCGTCGTCGCGGGACGGGTGCACGGCGCCGTCACGAGCATGCTCGACGTCACCGACCTGCGGCGCGCGGAACGGGCACTGGGCGACGCCAACCAACTGCTCGAGCAGCGCATCCACGAACGCACCGTGCAGCTGGCCGAGGCCAACATCGAATTGCGCGCCTTCGCCCACACCATCGCGCACGACCTGCGCGCGCCGCTGCGCAACGTCCAGGGGTATGCCGCCGCCCTGCTCGAGGACGAGGCGGCCACGCTGAGCGCCAACGGTAGCCACTTCCTGCGGCGCATCCAGGCCGTCACGCAGAACATGGACCGGCTCGTGACGGACCTGCTCGCGTACAGCCAGATGTCGCGTGCCGAGCTGCGGCTGCAGCCGGTGGAACTCGACCGCGTCGTGCAGCTCGCGCTGGGCGACATGGAAACGCAGATCGGCGCCAGCGGCGCGCGCATCGCCTGCGCGTCCCCGCTGCCGGCCGTGCTGGGCAGCGAGGCCATCCTGGTGCAGATCTTCGAGAACCTGATCGGCAACGCCATCAAGTTCGTGGCGCCCGGGGTGCGGCCGGACGTGCACATCACGGGCCGCATTGCCGGCGACGTCGTCGAGGTCTGGATCGCGGACAACGGCATCGGCATCCCCGCGGACAAGCGCGAGCGCGTGTTCGACGTGTTCGAGCGGCTGCACGGCGAAGACCAGTACGAGGGCAGCGGCGTCGGCCTGGCGATCGTCCGCAAGGGCGTCGAACGCCTCGGCGGCACCGTCCACGTGGAGCCGTCGGGCGGCGATCCGTCGGTGGCAGGCGCCGTGTTCCGCCTGTGCCTGCAGCCGCCGCGCCGGCACGCCGCCAGCGCGGCCGAGCCCATGGATGCGCCGCCGGTCGCCTGACGGCCGGGCGGCCGGGCGGCCGGGCGGCCGGGCGGCTCGCACGCTACAATGACGGTGCCTGCAATCATCCACGCTGCCTACCCGGACCCACGATGCCTCTCCGCTTCCTTCTCCTCGACGACAACCCCGACGACCGCCTGCTCGCGCGCCGCGAACTCGAACGCCATTTTCCCGACTGCGCGACGACGGAAGTGGGCGACCGCGCCGGCTTCGAAGAGGTCGCCGCCGCGGGGTTCCCGTTCGACCTCGTGATCACGGACTACCAGATGCGCTGGACGACGGGCCTGGACGTGCTCAAGCTGATCAAGGCACACGATCCACAGCTGTCCATCGTCATGTTCACCGCCACGGGCACGCAGGAGATCGCGGTGGAAGCCATGAAGCACGGCCTCGACGACTACGTGATCAAGAGCCCGCGCCATTACGCGCGGCTGCCGGTCGCCGTCCGCACCTGCCTCGACCGCACCGAGATCCGCTCGCGCGCGATCCGCAGCGAGACCCGGCTCGCGTCGCTGCTGGAAAACATCCAGCTGGGCGTATTCCGCATGTCGCTCGAGGGCGAGATCGAGGCAGGCAACAGGGCCTTCTGGAGCATGCTGGGCCTGGCGAGCGGCGAATACTCGAAGGCCGCGCACCGCCCGCTGATCGACGAGGTCCGGCGCCACATCCCGGAACTGAAGGCGACGCTGGACGCGACCGACCTGCAGTTCGACGACGGCGACCTGGGCATCGGGGGGCGCGCGTTCAAGGTCAAGCTCGTACGCGTGCGCGTGAACGGCCACGACGCGGTCGACGGCATCGCCGAGGACGTCACGTCGCTGCGCCGCGCCGACCTCGAGATCCTGCGCCTGAACGCCGACCTGGAACAACGCATCGCCACGCGCACGCGCCAGCTGCAGGAGGCGAACGAGGCGCTCGAGACGTTCGGCTTTTCCGTGTCGCACGACATGCGCGAGCCGCTGCGCACAATCCAGGGCTATGCCAACGTCCTCAAGCAGGATTTCGCCGAAGGCAATCTCGACAAGGCGGGCCTGTACATCCATCGCATCGAGGCCGTCGCGCACCGGGTCGACACGATGGTGTCCGACCTGCTCGAATTCGCGCGCCTGTCGCGCACGGAGATCGCCATCGATTCCGTCCCCGTCGCCGACGCGCTGCACGAGATGAAGGGCTCCCTGCACGGCGAGATCCAGCAGGCCCGCGCCCGCCTGGAGTTCGACGTGCCGCCCGGCCTGACGGTGCGCGCGCACCGCCAGACGTTCGTGCAGGCGCTGGCGAACCTGGTGTCGAACGCCATCAAGTTCGTGCACCCCGGGGAGACGCCCGTCGTGCGCGTGACGGCCACGCAGGCCGGTTCGATGGTCCGCGTCACCGTCGCGGACGAAGGCATCGGCATCGCCCCGTCGGCCCTCGGCCGCATCTTCAACGTGTTCGAACGGCTGCACAGCGAGGAGGAATATCCCGGCACCGGCATCGGCCTGGCGATCGTCAAGAAGGGCGTCGAGCGCATGGGCGGCCAGGTGGCCGTGGAATCGACGCCGGGTACCGGCTCGGCGTTCGCCATCGACCTGCCGGCGCCGTCGTCGTCATGAGCTTCGCGGCCCTCCTCGTCGACGACAGCCCGGACGACCGGGCACTCGTGGCGCGCGAGCTGGTGCGGCATTTCCCCGACGTGCGCATCGTCGAGGCGGGCAGCCCGGAAACGCTGGCGGCGGCCCTGGACGAAGACGGTTTCGACATCGCCATCACCGACTACCGCCTGCGCTTCACGGACGGCATCACGGTGTTGCGCGAGCTGAAACGGCGCTTCCCGGCGCGGCCCGTGATCATGTTCACGGCCAGCGGCAACGAGGAGATCGCCGTCGACGCGATGAAGGAAGGCCTGGACGACTACATCACCAAGACCCCGAAGCACTACCCGCGCATCGGCTTCGCGGTGCGCGCCTGCCTCGACCGGGTCGCCCAGCGCACGCGGGCCGAGGACGCACAGGCGCGTGAATCGCTGGCCCGGGCGCGGCTCGAGATCGCGCTGCAGTCGGCCGGCATGGCCACGTGGCAGTTCGACCCGCGTACGCGCGCGATCGCCTGCTCCGATGCGCTGGGGCCGATGCTGGGCCAGCCACCCGGCTATGCGCCGGCCACCATCGACGCATGGCCGGGCGGCATCC
>NZ_JBFUDR010000092.1:0-20818 GCF_056404615.1 Massilia sp. P2_C2
CTTCCACGTCGCGCCGTTGCAGGCCGACTTCCTGGTGCAGGGTCAGGTTGGCGGCGTCGGAAATGACGAGATGCGTCTCGACGCCGGGTATGGCGGCCAGCCGTTGCAACAGCCGCACGCCATAGATTGCGCCGGTCGCGCCCGTGATGGCGACGATGATCCGGCGGCCCGCGTCCGGGCGGCCCGCGTCCGGGCGGCCCGCGCTCGGGCGGCGCGGGCCGTCGGGTTCGCCATCCGGACGCGGGCCGGGATCAGCCATTCTTCTTGATCAGGGCTTGCAGTTCGCCGGACTCGTACATTTCCGTCATGATGTCGGAACCGCCGATGAATTCGCCGTTCACGTACAGCTGCGGGATGGTCGGCCAGTTCGAGTATTCCTTGATGCCCTGGCGAACTTCCGCATCTTCCAGCACGTTCACGGTGGCGATGTTATCGACGCCGCAGGCCTTCAGGATTTGGATCGCGCGGCCGGAAAAACCGCATTGCGGGAACTGGGCGGTGCCCTTCATGAACAGCACGACCGGCGTGTTGGTCACGGTTTCTTTGATCCAGGTTTGTACGTCGCTCATTTGGTTTTGCCTTCGGTGAGAAATGGGGAGGATGGCGGCATTTTATAAGAAAACGGGGACGCCGGTACGGCGCCGCCCGTCCCCTACGATTAACGCTTGAGCTTGGCGAATGCGGCCGCCATCGCGCCGCCGGCCGGCGCCGTCGAACGCTCCTGCTTCTGATGCTGGCCCATGCGCTTGCGGTCGTCGCGGTCCGCGCGCTGGTTCGGCTGCGACCCTGCCTGCGGCGCGCTGTCCGACAAACGCATCGTGAGCGCGATGCGCTTGCGCTTGACGTCCACTTCCAGCACTTTCACCTTCACGACCTGGCCGGCCTTCACGACCGTGTGCGGATCCTTCACGAAGCTGTTCGACAGCGCCGAGATGTGCACGAGGCCATCCTGGTGCACGCCGATGTCGACGAACGCGCCGAACGCCGCTACGTTCGTGACGACGCCTTCCAGGATCATGTCCGGGCGCAGGTCCGAGATTTCCTCGACGCCTTCCTTGAACGTGGCCGTCGTGAATTCCGGACGCGGGTCGCGGCCCGGCTTTTCCAGCTCTTTCAAAATGTCGGTCACGGTCGGCACGCCGAACTTGTCGTCCGCATACCTGGCCGGATTCAGGCGTTTTACCAGCGCGCTGTCGCCGATCACGGACTTGATGTCCTTTTGGATGTCGGCCAGGATTTTTTCGACGACCGGATACGATTCCGGGTGCACGGCCGACGCGTCCAGCGGATTGTCGCCGTTCACGATGCGCAAGAAGCCCGCCGCCAGTTCGAACGTCTTGTCGCCCAGGCGCGGCACCTTCTTCAGCGCCGCGCGCGAGGCGAACGCGCCTTGCTGGTCGCGGTAATTGACGATGCTCTGCGCGACGCTGGACGACAGGCCCGACACGCGCGCCAGCAGCGGCGCCGAGGCCGTGTTGACGTCCACGCCGACCGCGTTCACGCAATCCTCGACGACGGCGTCCAGCTGGCGCGCGAGCTGGGTCTGCGATACGTCGTGCTGGTACTGGCCGACGCCGATCGATTTCGGATCGATCTTGACCAGTTCCGCCAGCGGATCCTGCAGGCGGCGCGCGATGGAGACGGCGCCGCGCAGCGACACGTCCAGCTCCGGCAGTTCGCGCGACGCGAATTCCGACGCCGAGTACACCGACGCGCCGGCTTCCGACACGACGATCTTCGTCAGCTTCAGTTCCGGATGCTGTTTGATGAGGTCCTGCGCGAGTTTGTCGGTCTCGCGCGACGCCGTGCCGTTGCCGATCGAGACTAGCGCGACGTTGTGCTTCGCCGCGAGCTTTGCCAGCGTGTGCAGCGAACCGTCCCAGTCGTTGCGCGGTGCGTGCGGATAGATCGCGGTCGTGTCGACCACCTTGCCGGTGGCGTCGACGACGGCGACCTTCACGCCCGTGCGCAGGCCCGGGTCGAGGCCCATCGTCGCGCGCGGACCCGCGGGTGCCGCAAGCAGCAGGTCCTTCAGGTTGCGCGCGAAGACCTGGATCGCATCGCCCTCGGCCTTTTCGCGCAAGGCGCCCATCAGCTCCGTCTCGATGTACATGAAGCTTTTCACGCGCCACGTCCAGCGCGCCGTGTCGAGCAGCCATTTGTCGGCCGGACGGCCCGCGCCCTTGATGCCGAAGCGCGCGGCGATGCGGCTTTCGCACGGGTTGTGCGGCGCGTCCCACTTCGGCTTTTCCGGCTCGGAATCGAGGCGCAGGGTGACGTCCAGCATGCCCTCGCGGCGGCCGCGCATCAGCGCCAGGGCGCGGTGCGACGGCACGGTGGCCAGCGGCTCCGAATAATCGAAGTAGTCGGCGAACTTCTCGCCTTCTTCCTGCTTGCCGTCGACGACCTTCGATTCGACGACGCCGTGCTCCTGCACGTATTCGCGCAGCGACTGCAGCAGTTCCGCGTCTTCCGCGAAGCGCTCCATCAGGATCTGGCGCGCGCCATCCAGCGCGGCCTTCGTGTCGGCCACGCCGGGGTTCGCGACGCCGTCCGCGTTCGTGAACGCATCGCGCAGGTATTTGGTTGCCTCGGCTTCCGGGTCGAGGGCAGGGTTGTCGAGCAGCTCGTCGGCCAGCGGCTTGAGGCCGGCCTCGATCGCGATCTGGGCCTTGGTGCGGCGCTTCTGCTTGTACGGCAGGTACAGGTCTTCCAGGCGGGTTTTGTCTTCCGCCAGCGAGATCGCCTGCAGCAGCTCCGGTGTCATCTTGTTCTGCTCCGTGATGGAGGAAATGATCGCGGCGCGGCGGTCTTCCAGTTCGCGCAGGTAGCGCAGGCGCTCTTCCAGCAGACGCAGCTGGATGTCGTCGAGGCCGCCCGTGGCTTCCTTGCGGTAGCGGGCGATGAAGGGGACGGTGGCGCCTTCGTCGAGCAGGGCGATGGCGGCGGCCACCTGTGCCGGTTTGGCGGACAGTTCTTGAGCGAGGCGTTGTTCGATCGAAGGCAGCATGGTACGAAAGGTTCGGTGAGTCGAGCGGCAATGATACGCAATCGCGGGCGACGCGCCAGTCTTGACAGTGCTGGATTCTCATGCCCGCCATCATGCTCACCGGCGCGCCGCTCAGATCTGCGCCTGGCCGCCATCGACGAACAACTCGGCCGGCAAAGGCGCGCACGGCGGCCTTGCTGGCGGCGCAGACGCTGAACGCYGGGGTGCCGCTGCTGCTGGTCGTCTAGCCGGTCAGGATCACCAATGCGCCCTTGGACAGCAGCGGCAGCGCTTTCTGCACGGTGAACAGCGTCCCGCATGGTCAGGTCGCTGGAGTAGAAAAGTATCGTTGCAGATTTGTCGTGGTACCGTTTGGTCATGCAGTAGGCGCAACGCTCTGGATGCCGTAACATGTCGGGTTCGATATCTCATCCATTGATCCGCACGACGCCGAACGATGTCTTTACTGCCCGATTTCGAAGGTACGCCACAACATCCATCCGAACTCGCAGACCATCCTTGCCTGGGCTATGCCTACCGCGCGCGCAGCGATGTGTGGCGCTTCACCAACGCCGCCGGCGAGGAAGTCGTCATCAAGCCGGAGGGACCGTTGCGGGTCACCAATTCTGACGCCCTGTTGCCCACCGTGCTGGCGGGACTGGCCATCGCTGAGTTCCCGGAATTTATTGCGGCAGATCATGTGCGCGCTGGGCAGCTTGTCCCCATACTCGAGGATTGGTACCTGGCGCGGACGCGTCCGGCAAAGGTGGAAGCGTTGTCGGATTTCTTCATCAAGCACCTCAGTTCGCCGGATTGGCGCTTTGTTGCTTGACGCAGAGTGGGTTCCAAGGCAATTTCTCAGAGGAATAAACGCAAAAAATGCTTGATGGGGGGCTGGCAAAGTGAAGCGGCAGAGTGTAACTTCTACTCTTTTTCGCCCGTAAAGTTTTGCCTACTACGTGCGATCCCTAACAAAACTGTTCGGATCGCATGACGGATAATAGGAATTGTTGTTTTTTCAATTTAAAGACTCGTGAGACCCATGCACACAGTTGATTTTCAAYGCGACGACACCAGCGACGCACCGCCGGCTCGAGCACCCGCACGCGCTCCGGCCTTGCCCGCACCGGTGTTGAGCTGGCTGCAAAGGGTCGAGGCGGCAGCACATCCCCAGCCGAAGCTGACCGCGGAAGTCACTGACCCCAAGGCAGTCCAGTACAAATTCGTTTATGTCATGGCCCCGACCAGCGGCGGCCGCCACGTCGCGGTCTGCCTGTGCAAGGCGCGCCTGCGCCCGAATGGCGATGTGGCTGCGGCCAGCCCGGTGAGCGAAGTGTTCTCGCTGCTGTCGGCGCCGCCCGCTTACCTCGAAGGCGACGATGAGGACCTGGTCCGTTTCTTCATCGCCATGCGCAGCGGCTCCAACCAGAGCACGAGCGCGACCGAGCCCAAGGGCAAGGTCGGCGCCATCCTGCTGCAGCAGCTGCTCGCGCAAGGAAAACTGCTGTGGGCGAACTCATGGTCCGATATGACCAATGGCCTGCTGTATCCGCTGCAGGCCGGTCCTGTGCGCAAGGCCAATCTCACGTGGCGCGACGAAGGCCGCGCGGCCAAGCTCGGCTGGTCGGTGGAACCCGCCAAGGGCGCGACGCATGCCGGCGCCGACCTCGTCGACTACATGCTGCCGACGGACCCGCCGTGGTACATCGACAACCTGTCGTGCGGTCCGCTGGACCTGAACCGCGGCGGCATCGACATCTCGCTGGCCGAGTTGCAGGCGCTCGTGTCGCAGGCCCCGCCGCTGGCCGGCACCGACAAGAAACGCGTGTCGCAACTGCTGCTGGCGCATGGCCTGCAACAGCTGATGCCGCTGCCGCAGCCGCTCACGCAGCGCATCCGCACGGATGTGAAACCGCAGCCGCACCTGCTGCTCGACGCCATCCCGCAGGCCGAAGGCAATGGCCAGCGCTGGCAGGATTTCGCCGTGCTGTCGTTCGACTACGATGGCCAGCGCATCTCGTTCGACCCGGCCCAGCGCGTCGTGCGGCAGATCGGCGACGTGACCGAGATCATCCAGCGCGACGAAGCACTGGAAGCGGCCGCGCTCGACGCCCTGCAGAAGCTGGGCTTCCGCAAGCCGGCCACGGCGCCGCTGTCGGCGCTGTCCGGCGCGCAGCTGCTGGATAGCCAGGCGCACTGGCTGCGCTTCGCCGAGAACGACCTCGACTCGCTGTCCGACCTCGGCTGGCATGTGCAGAAGTCGCAAAAATACCGCTACGACGTCGTGCCGGTCGAGGACTGGTATGCCGAGATCGACGAACCGCCCGAGGCTGGCAACGCCTGGTTCGAGCTGGAACTGGGCATTGTCGTCAACCGCAAGCGCGTGCCGCTGCTGCCCGTGCTGGTGCAACTGATCCGCTCGGCGCCGCTGGATTTCAATCCGGACGTCCTCGCCGCGCATGCCGAGGCCGACCAGATGCTGGCCACGCTGCCCGACGGCCTGCGCGTGGCGCTGCCGTGGGGCCGCGTCAAACCGATCCTGTCCACCTTGGGCGAGTTGTATTTCAACGACAAGATCAAAAATAAAGTCCGTCTGTCGACGCTGGACGCGGCGCGCCTGGAAGAACTGGCGCGCGGCACCGAGTTGAACTGGTCGGGTGGTGAGCGCCTGCGCGAAACGGGCCGCAAACTCTCCCAGTTCGGCAAGGTGAAAAAGGTCGACGCGCCGAAAGGCCTGCAGGCCACGCTGCGCGACTACCAGCTGGACGGTCTCGCGTGGATGCAGTTCCTGCGCGAATACGACCTGGGCGGCATCCTCGCCGACGACATGGGTCTCGGTAAAACCGTGCAGACCATCGCCCACATCCTGACGGAAAAGGAAGCGGGCCGCCTGACGAGCCCGGCGCTGGTGATCGCGCCGACGAGCCTCATGATGAACTGGATGGAGGAAGCCGCGCGCTTCGCTCCGGACCTGAAGGTGCTTCTGCTGCAGGGCAAGGAGCGCGTAGATTTGTTCGACCAGATCGATGGCGCCGACATCGTGCTGACGACGTATGCATTGCTGCCGCGCGACGAGGAAAAGCTGCGCGAGCACCAATACCACCTCGTGATCCTGGACGAATCGCACTACATCAAGAACACGCGCTCGAAGGCGGCGCAGACGGCCGGCTCGCTGAACGCGCGCCACCGCCTGTGCCTGTCCGGCACGCCGCTGGAAAACCACCTGGGCGAGCTGTGGTCGCAATTCCACTTCCTGCTGCCGGGCCTGCTCGGTGACGAGAAGACATTCAACACGCAGTTCCGCCACCCGATCGAACGCCAGGACGATCCGGTGCGCCGCATGCTGCTGAACCGCCGCATCAAGCCGTTCCTGCTGCGCCGTACGAAGGACCACGTGGCGAAGGAACTGCCGGAAAAGACGGAAATGATCCGCCGCATCGAGATCTCGGGCCCGCAGCGCGACCTGTACGAAACGGTGCGCCTGGCGATGGACAAGAAGGTGCGCGAGGAGATCGACCGCAAGGGCGTGGCGCGCAGCCAGATCGTCATCCTGGAAGCGCTGTTGAAACTGCGCCAGGTCTGCTGCGACCCGCGTCTGGTGAAGTCCATGCCGTCCAAGAAGAACACGGCGGCCGTGTCGGCCAAGCTGACCGACCTGATGCAGATGGTCGACGACCTGCTGGGAGAGGGCCGCAAGATTCTCGTGTTCTCGCAGTTCACGAGCATGCTGGGCCTGATCGAGGAAGAACTCGATGCGCGCAATATCCCGTACGCCATTCTCACCGGCGAGACGCGCGACCGTTCCGCGCAGGTCGCGGCATTCCAGCAGGGCGCGGTGCCGATCTTCCTGATCAGCCTGAAGGCCGGCGGCGTGGGCCTGAACCTGACGGCGGCCGATACCGTGATCCACTACGACCCGTGGTGGAACCCGGCGGCCGAGAACCAGGCGACGGACCGCGCCTGGCGCATCGGGCAGGATAAACCCGTGTTCGTGTATAAACTCATTGCGAAGGGCACGCTGGAAGAAAAGATCCAGCTGTTGCAGCAAAAGAAATCCGAGTTGGCTGCTTCGATCCTGGCCGAAGGCGAATCGCAGAAAATGGCGCTCACGCAGGAAGACCTGCAGGCCATCTTCGCGCCGCTGGACGAATAAGCGCACCCTTACGGTGCACGCACGAGGGCAAGCCGCTGGCTTRCCCTTTTTATTTGCACATGCATATATCAGTTATGCGTGTTTGGCGCAACGGCCGGTAGCGGTTGTCTATGCAAACTATCCTATAGGACACTATACTTACTTGCTTAATTACCTTGCTGCATAACTTTCCGGAAAGTTTCATGATTACCGTTTCCGAGCCCGGAAGGGACCAGACGGACATCTCCCCGGCCGAGGCCTTCCGCACCATCGCGGAACTCGGCGGCGACCTGGCCTTCATTCTTGATTGCGCGACCGGCCTGCCCGTCTACGTCAGTTCCGGCGTCGACGACATGCTCGGCTATTCCCTGGCAGATATCCGCGCGCAACTGCAGAACGGTGGCGACGGTCCGCTGGCAGCGTTGTGCGCCGGCCTGCCGGAACGCCTGCGCCGCTTTGCCGATGGCGACGGTTCGCGCCTGCGCGTGCAGCGCGAATTCGACCTGCGTCGTCCGGACGGCAGCGACGTCGCCGTCGAGGTGATTTCCACCTTGGCATTGGACGACGCCGGACGCGCGCGGGCGCTGCTGGGCCTCGTGCGCGACGTGTCCGCGCGGCGCGAACGGGAGCGCGAGCGCAAGCGCTTCGCCAGCATGCTGAACCACGAGTTCCGCACGCCGCTGTCGACGATCGACGGCGCGATCCAGCGGCTCGAATCCCTGGGTACGAAGGCCGACGAGGCGACGCGCGAGCGCTACCGCAAGATCGCCACCGCGACGGACCGCCTGATCGCGATGCTGGACGACTACCTGTCGCCCGAGCGCATGGCGGCACTGGGCGGCCGGCGCCGCGAGAACGGCGTGGCGCCGCGCCTGCTGCTGGAAGAACTGGTGGCCCAGGCGCGCGTGGCCGGGCGTCCCGTGACCCTGGCGGCCACCGACCTGCCGGCCTCGCTGCGCGGCGAACCGTCCGGTCTGCGCCTGGCGCTCAAGGTCTTGCTGGACAATGCCTTGCGTTATACGCCGGCCGGCACGGCGCTGCACGTGGCGGGGCAGCGGATCGATGGCGGCGTGGAACTGGTGCTGCGCGACGAAGGACCGGGCGTGCCGGAAGCGGACGTCGCGCGCATCTTCGACAAGGGTTACCGCGGCGCGAACGCGGCCGGCGTGGCGGGCAGCGGCCTCGGGTTGTACATGGCGCGTTCCGTAGTCGAGGTGCATGGCGGCAGCCTGACATATGCATGTCATTCCGAAGGCGGCGCCGCGTTCAGGCTTTGGTTACCATTACCCGAAAGCACGGCAAAAAGTCTTGCTTCCGCATTGACCAGCAGTGATAATCGAAATGGCAAACGGGGATAGCCGCCCGACAACAGAGAGGCATGAAGAGAATGCCGCGGCCGGGAAAAATACGAAATAACGAAACATGGCAAACCCATGACGCAAATACTGATTGTTGAAGACAATGGCGAATATGCAGGCGACATGGCCGATTTCCTCAAGGAACTCGGGCATGAGGTCACGATTGCGACCACCGCCAGCGATATGTGGGCGGCGCTGACGCGCACCCCGGCGGCCGTGGTCGTGCTCGACCTGGGCCTGCCCGATGAAGATGGATTCAATGTGATTCCCCGGATGCGCCAGCTGTATCCCGAAATCGGGCTGCTGGTGCTGACCGGCCGGGTCGCGTTCGACAACCGCATCCTCGGCCTGCGTCTCGGCGCAGACCACTATCTGACCAAGCCGATCAAGTTCCCGGAACTGGCCGCCCACATCGAGGCGCTGGATCGCCGCGTGCGACCGTCGGCCGAGCAGCCGGCGCCTACGCCGAGCAAGTGGACGCTGCGCGTTTCGGCGCGCCAGCTGGAGCTGATGGGCAAGGTGATCGACCTGACGGAAAAGGAGTGCAATTTCCTGCACCTGTTGACGATCAATACGCGGCCCGTGCCGCGCCAGGTGATCGTGGCCGGCATGGGCGGCGACGACCCGGACGCCAGCCGCCGCGTCGACATGCTCGTCTACCGCCTGCGCAAGAAGGCGCGGACGGGCCTCGGCCAGGATTTGCCGCTGCGCAGCGCCTACGGCGAAGGCTACAGCCTGTCGGCCGGCTTCACGCTGGCGTAGAGTGGGCATTTGAGGCCGGGGGCCTCAAATGAATCGTGCCCACGCGTAACGTCAACAAACCGCGAACGTCACGCGTGGGCACGGGGTGCCCACTCTACTGTATGCCGATTCATAAAAATCGGGGACAGGGTCGCGCCCCAGAAAAGGGCGTCCCAAATTAATTGGGGACGGGTCGCGCATTTGCGCTTTTTCTTGCGCTACAATGTGCGTTCCCAGCCGAACTATTTGTTTCCAGCCTTCATGGCCCGCCAGCCCCGCCTCGTCCTGCCCGACCAGCCGCACCACATCATCCAGCGCGGCAACGATAACCAGATCATTTTCCGCGACGACGAGGACCACCGCCGCTTCCTCGACTGGCTCAGGGAGAGCGCGAAGTTCTACCGCGTGGCCATCCACGCCTATGTGCTGATGCCGAACCACCTGCACCTGCTGGTCACGCCCTCCGACGAGGACGGGCTGGCGGCGATGATGCAAAAGGTCGGTCGCCTGTAYGTCCCCTGGTTCAACAACAAGTACGGCCGCTCGGGCACGCTGTTCCAGGGACGCTTCCGTACGTCCGTGATCGATCCCGATGCCTGGTTCCTCGCCTGCATCCGCTACATCGAGCTGAACCCCGTGCGCGGCCAGCTCGTCATGGCGCCACTCGACTATCCGTGGTCGAGCTATGCACACCATGCCGGCATACGGCCGGATCCCCTCATCACCGACCATGTCAAATACTGGGCGCTTGGTAACACGCCATTCCAGCGCGAGGCCGCGTACATCGAGCTGGCGGAGCAGGGTGTCCCGGCCCAGGAACTGGACACGATCAACGCGGCCGTGCTGAAAGGCGCGCCGTTGGGATCGCACGCGTTCAAGGCCGAACTGGAGCGGACGACGAAGCGGCAGATCCTGCCCGCCAAGCGGGGGCGGCCGTTCAAGGCGAAGTCCGCCGACTAGGATTTGTGCGCGGCATCATTGCAACAAAGGAATGACGAGGAGGCGAATGCCTCCTCTTTTTTTACGACGTATGTACGCATTCATTCCCGCAATTGACATTGGTATTGTTGGGTTAACCCATTGATTTCATTGGGAAGCGAGTTTCATATAACTCTGTCCCCATTTGTTTTGCGGAGCCTGAAGTTGCAATTTAATTCTACTCTGACCCTAATTGTTGCTATTGATGTTTACTGAAGTCTGCTCTATTCTCGACCTTCAATATCTCAAATTGCTGCGGAGCCCCCATGATTGCCCAAGGTTTGTACGATCCCGCCAATGAACACGACGCCTGTGGCGTCGGTTTCGTCGCCCATATCAAGGGCAACAAGAGCCACTCCATTGTTGAACAGGGTCTGCTGATCCTGAAGAACCTGGACCACCGGGGCGCCGTCGGCGCCGATGCCCTGATGGGCGACGGCGCGGGTATCCTGCTCCAGATCCCCGACCAGTTCTACCGCGACGAGATGGCCAAGCAGGGCATCGAACTGCCGCCGCCGGGCGAATATGGCGTCGGCATGATCTTCCTGCCGAAGGAACACGCTTCGCGCATCGCCTGCGAACAGGAAATCGAGCGCGCCGTGCGCGCCGAAGGCCAGGTCGTGCTGGGCTGGCGCAACGTGCCGGTGGACGAATCGATGCCGATGTCGCCGACCGTCCGCGCCAAGGAACCGGTCATCCGCCAGATCTTCATCGGCCGCGGTCCGGACGTGATGGTGACCGATGCGCTCGAGCGCAAGCTGTACGTCATCCGCAAATCGTCGGGCCACGCGATCCAGGCCCTGAAACTCATCCACGGCAAGGAATTCTTCGTGCCGTCGATGTCGGCCCGCACCGTCGTCTATAAAGGCCTGCTGCTGGCCGACCAGGTCGGCGTGTACTACAAGGACCTGCAGGACCCGCGCTGCGTCTCCGCGCTGGCCATGGTGCACCAGCGCTTCTCGACGAACACCTTCCCGGAGTGGCCGCTGGCCCACCCGTACCGCCTGCTCGCGCACAACGGCGAGATCAACACCGTCAAGGGCAACTTCAACTGGACCCGCGCCCGCGAAGGCGTCATGAAGTCGGCCGTGCTGGGCGACGACCTGCAGAAACTGTTCCCGCTGATCTATGAAGGCCAGTCGGACACCGCCTGCTTCGACAACGCGCTGGAACTGCTGGTCATGGCCGGCTACCCGATCGCCCAGGCGATGATGATGATGATCCCGGAAGCCTGGGAAAACCACGCGACGATGGACGAGAACCGCCGCGCGTTCTACGAATACCACGCCGCGATGATGGAACCGTGGGACGGCCCGGCCGCCATGGCCTTCACCGACGGCCGCCACATCGGCGGTACGCTGGACCGCAACGGCCTGCGTCCGGCCCGCTACATCGTCACGGACGACGACCTGGTCGTCATGGCATCGGAATCGGGCACGCTGCCGATCCCCGAATCGCGCATCGTCAAGAAATGGCGTCTGCAGCCGGGCAAGATGTTCCTCATCGACCTGGAAGCCGGCCGCATCATCGACGACAAGGAACTGAAAGACACCTACTCGAACGCCAAGCCGTACAAGGCATGGATCAAGTCGGTGCGCATCAAGCTGAACGAAATCAAGCTGTCGGAAAGCCAGCTGTCGCAGAACCGCGCGAAAGACGCGCAGGGCGAGAAAGCCGCGATCTCGCTGCTGGACCGCCAGCAGGCGTTCGGCTACACCCAGGAAGACCTGAAGTTCCTGATGGCCCCGATGGCCGTGCTGGGCGAAGAAGCCACCGGCTCGATGGGTAACGACTCGCCGTTGGCCGTCATGTCGAACAAGCTGAAGCCGCTGTATTCGTACTTCAAGCAGCTGTTCGCCCAGGTGACGAACCCGCCGATCGACCCGATCCGCGAAGCGATGGTGATGTCGCTGGTGTCGTTCATCGGTCCGAAGCCGAACCTGCTGGACACGAACAACGTCAACCCGCCGATGCGCCTCGAAGTGTCGCAGCCGGTGATCGGTTTCGACGACATGGCCCGCCTGCGCAACATCAGCCTGCACACCGGCGGCAAGTTCAAGTCGTATGAACTGAACATCTGCTACCCGGTCTCGTGGGGCAAGGAAGGCATCGAAGCGTCGCTGGCCTCGCTGTGCGCGGAAGCCGTGGACGCCGTCAAGTCGGGCCACAACATCCTGATCATTTCGGACCGCAACGTGAACGCCGACCAGGTCGCGATCCCGGCGCTGCTGGCGACGTCCGCGATCCACCAGCACCTTGTCCAGCGCGGCCTGCGCGCATCGACGGGCCTGGTCGTGGAAACCGGTTCGTGCCGCGAGACGCACCACTTCGCGCTGCTGGCCGGCTATGGCGCGGAAGCCGTGCACCCGTACCTGGCGCTGGAAACGCTGGTCGACCTGGCGCACACGCTGCCGCATGAGATGGCTGCGGACAAAGCCATGTACAACTACACCAAGGCGGTCGGCAAGGGCCTCATGAAGGTGATGTCGAAGATGGGCATCTCCACGTACATGTCGTACTGCGGCGCCCAGATCTTCGAAGCCATCGGCCTGAACAAGTCGCTGGTGGACAAGTACTTCCGCGGCACGTCGTCGACGGTGGAAGGCATCGGCCTGTTCGAAGTGGCCGAGGAAGCCCTGCGCCTGCACGCGCTGGCCTTCGGCAAGGACCCGCTGCTGGCCAACTCGCTGGACGTCGGCGGCGAATATGCCTACCGCGTGCGCGGCGAAGACCACCTTTGGACGCCGGACGCGATCGCCAAGCTGCAGCACTCGACCCGTGCCAACAACTACAGCACCTATAAAGAGTACGCGCAGATCATCAACGACCAGAGCAAGCGTCACCTCACGCTGCGCGGCCTGTTCGAATTCAAGATCGATCCGACCAAGGCGATCCCGCTGGACGAAGTCGAGCCGGCAAAAGAGATCGTCAAGCGTTTCGCCACCGGCGCGATGTCGCTGGGCTCGATCTCGACCGAAGCCCACGCCACGCTGGCCATCGCCATGAACCGCATCGGCGGCAAGAGCAACACCGGTGAGGGCGGCGAGGACCCGGCACGCTACATGGGCGAGTTCAAGGGCATCAAGATCGCCAAGGGCGAGAGCCTGGCCTCGATCCTGGGCAAGGACCGCGTCGTCGCCGACATCCCGCTGCTGGAAGGCGATTCGCTGCGCTCGAAGATCAAGCAGGTGGCATCGGGCCGTTTCGGCGTGACCGCCGAATACCTGGCGTCCGCCGACCAGATCCAGATCAAGATGGCGCAGGGCGCCAAGCCGGGCGAAGGCGGCCAGCTGCCGGGCCATAAAGTGTCCGAGTACATCGCGTCGCTGCGCTTCTCGGTGCCGGGCGTSGGCCTGATCTCGCCGCCSCCGCACCACGACATCTACTCGATCGARGACCTGGCRCAGCTGATCCACGACSTCAAGAACGCSAACCCGAACGCGTCGATCTCCGTGAAGCTGGTGTCGGAAGTCGGTATCGGTACGGTCGCCGCCGGCGTGTCGAAGGCGAAGGCCGACCACGTCGTCGTCGCCGGCCATGACGGCGGTACGGGTGCATCGCCGCTGTCGTCGGTGAAGCACGCCGGCACGCCGTGGGAACTGGGCCTCGCCGAGACCCAGCAGACCCTCGTGCTGAACGGCCTGCGCAGCCGTATCCGCGTCCAGGCCGACGGCCAGATGCGTACCGGCCGCGACGTCGTCATCGCCGCCCTGCTGGGCGCGGACGAAATCGGCTTCGCGACCGCACCGCTGGTCGTCGAAGGCTGCATCATGATGCGTAAGTGCCACCTGAACACCTGCCCGGTGGGCGTGGCCACGCAGGATCCGGAACTGCGCGCCAAGTTCTCGGGCAAGCCGGAACACGTCGTGAACTACTTCTTCTTCGTCGCCGAAGAAGCGCGCCAGATCATGGCCCAGCTGGGCATCCGCACGTTCGACGAACTGATCGGCCGTTCGGACCTGCTGGACAAGTCGAAGGCCGTCGGCCACTGGAAGGCACAAGGCCTGGACTTCAGCAACATCTTCTTCCAGCCGAAGGTCGACGACAAGCGCCAGCTGCTGCACTCGGACGCACAGGACCACGGCCTGGACAAGGCCCTGGACCACAAGCTGATCGCGCAGGCCAAGGCCGCGCTGGAGAAGGGCGAGCGCGTCTCGTTCATCACGCCGGTGAAGAACGTCAACCGCACGGTCGGCACGATGCTGTCGGGCGAAGTCGCCAAGCGCTATGGTCACGCCGGCCTGCCGGACGACACGATCCACATCCAGCTGCAGGGCACCGCGGGCCAGTCGGCCGGCGCGTTCCTGGCACACGGCATCACGCTGGACCTGGTGGGCGAGGGCAACGACTACGTGGGTAAAGGCCTGTCGGGCGGCCGCATCATCGTGCGTCCGAACACGGAATTCCGCGGCTGGGCCGTCGACAACATCATCGTCGGCAACACGGTGCTGTACGGCGCGATCGCCGGTGAAGCGTTCCTGAACGGCGTGGCCGGCGAGCGTTTCGCGGTGCGTAACTCGGGTGCGACCGCGATCGTCGAAGGCGTGGGCGACCACGGCTGCGAATACATGACCGGCGGTACCGTCGTCGTGCTGGGCGACACCGGCCGCAACTTCGCGGCGGGTATGTCGGGCGGCGTGGCTTACGTCTACGATCCGAAGGGCGACTTCGAGCAGAAGTGCAACACCGCGATGGTGGCACTGGAAAGCGTGCAGTCGACCAAGGAGCAGAGCGACAAGTCCAGCTGGCACGCCCAGACCCGCAACGGCGAGCGCGAGTCGGACGAAGCGATCCTGAAGCGCCTGATCGAGCGTCACTTCAAGCACACCGGTTCGACCCGTGCGCGCAACCTGCTGGACGACTGGGCAAACAGCCGCAGCAAGTTCGTCAAGGTCTTCCCGAYCGAGTACAAGCGCGCACTGGAAGAGATGCACAACAGCAGCATGGAAGAAGCCAACGACAAGATCGAACTGGCTGCCTGATGCTCCCGGCGGGCTGCCAATGCAGTGTGGCCCGCCGCATCTCTCTAGACCGAACAGAACACGATAGGAATACAAATGGGTAAGATCACCGGCTTCATGGAATTTCAGCGCCAGGAAGAAGACCACCTGGAACCCGCTGCCCGTCTCAAGAACTACAAAGAATTCTCGATCACCCTGACCGACGCGCAAGCGAAGGTACAAGGTGCGCGCTGCATGGATTGCGGCATCCCCTTCTGCAACACCGGCTGCCCCGTCAACAACCAGATCCCCGACTGGAACGACCTGGTCTACCACGGCAACTACCGCTACGCCGTCGACAACCTGCACTCGACGAACAACTTCCCGGAATTCACGGGCCGCATCTGCCCGGCACCGTGCGAAGCCGCCTGCACGCTGGGCATCAACAACGACCCGGTCGGCATCAAGTCGATCGAGCGCAAGATCGCCGACGCCGGCTGGGAACACGGCTGGATCGTCCCGCAACCGGCCGCCGTCAAGACCGGCAAGAAGGTCGCCATCATCGGTTCGGGCCCCGCGGGCCTGTCCGCCGCCCAGCAGCTGGCACGCGCCGGCCATGACGTGACGGTGTTCGAGAAGAACGACCGCGTCGGCGGCCTGCTGCGTTACGGCATCCCCGACTTCAAGATGGAGAAGGATTTGATCGACCGTCGCGTCGAACAGATGAAGCTTGAGGGCGTGACGTTCCGCACCTCGACCTTGATCGGCAAGGACTTCCCGGCTACCGTCAGCAACATGGCGCGCGAAACCATCTTCCCGGAAGATCTGGTGAAAGATTACGACGCCGTCGTCATGGCGGGTGGTGCCGAGGCACCGCGTGACCTGCCGGTCCCGGGCCGCGACCTGAAGGGCGTGCACTTCGCGATGGACTTCCTGCCGCAGCAGAACCGCGTGAACGCCGGCGACAAAGTGAAAGACCAGATCAAGGCCACGGGCAAGAACGTGATCGTGATCGGCGGTGGCGACACCGGCTCCGACTGCGTGGGCACGTCGAACCGTCACGGCGCAGCATCCGTGACCCAGTTCGAACTGATGCCGATGCCGCCGGAACAGGAAAACAAGCCGCTCGTGTGGCCGTACTGGCCGACCAAGCTGCGCACCTCGTCGTCGCACGAAGAAGGCTGCGAGCGCGACTTCGCCGTCGCCACCAAGCGCTTCGAAGGCAAGGGCGGCAAAGTGGAAAAAATCATCGCCTGCCGCGTCGAGTGGAAAGACGGCAAGATGACGGAAGTGGCGGGCTCGGAATTCGAACTGAAGGCCGACCTCGTGCTGCTGGCCATGGGCTTCGTCTCGCCGGTGCAGCAGGTGCTGGACGCGTTCGGCGTGCAAAAGGATGCCCGCGGCAACGCGCGCGCCACGACCGATGGCGAGACCTGCTACCAGACGTCGGTGCCGAAGGTCTTCACCGCAGGCGACATGCGCCGCGGCCAGTCGCTGGTCGTGTGGGCGATCCGCGAAGGCCGCCAGTGCGCGCGTGCTGTCGATGAATTCCTGATGGGGGCGTCGGTGTTGCCGCGCTGATCGATCAGCTTTTTAGCGGAAAAAGAACGGCCCGGGTGAGCAGCCCGGGCTTTTTTTCTAGGAAAGCAAAGTAAGTTTGTCGGCCTCTTGCTCGAGGCTGAAGAGATACTGATCGGGGTGTTTGCGGAACCGGTAGCGCATTCGACGCGCCGCGTGTTGCCGCTCGAGTTCTCCCGTTAGAGCGTGACGTGGTACCGCAAGTGCTTGCGCATGATGATGGGAATGCTCGGCGATCAAGCTGATCCTGGCCAACCCGGCTACGCCCGAATAAAAAGGCTGAGAGCAAACGCTCCCAGTTTCACTGGCCGTCCACTTTCTGAGAGCGGTCAGTTGGCTCGCTGCTTGCGGCGCGCTAGTATGAGTCCGGTCATGCCGAGGCCTAGCAACATCAAGCTACCCGGTTCCGGTACTGCGGCGACACGCGGCGCACCGAACTGGACCGAGGCGTTACTCGCCTTAAAGATGGTACCGCCGATGTAGTTCGCTGCATACAAGGTATCGGACGAGTAATCGTAGGAAAAGTTGCTCATGTATAAATTCGCGCCARGGCCGACTAATGTATCGTTGACCGTACTAACCTGTCCGGTGGCGAGATTGATCGATTTAGTGACGGCGTTAGAGGTGTAGTTGTCGCCGGTGAACAAGATGCCGTTAATGATAAAGCCATAACCCACCTTATCGCTAATGTTGTAATTGGTGGAGCTGATCGACGCAAGCCCCGTACCCAGTTTCTCGATTTGCCAGTTGGTATGGCCACTAACCCTGCCCATCACATACATGCCGGTGGAATCCTGCATGAAATTCACGCCGGAGTACCCGCCCCAGCCAAAGGTGTCGGTGCCGTTAAGTCCCCCCATCCCAGAGTAACCGGCAAGCGTTTCGGTAACTGCGCCGGTGCTGGTGCTGAAGGTGGCAACCGCTGTTGTATCGAGGGTGGTACGGCCAAATAACTGTCCGTTATTGACAGCAAAATAGGTGCCGAAGATAGTTCTGCCCGTACCCAGCCCGGACGACGCGCTACCAGCCYCAAACTGCGTCGTATTAGCGTAGACCGTGAAGGATGAATTGCCTCCATAACCGTGGCGTTCGTAGACTTTGCCGGTAACGGGATCGACCGCAACGCTACGAAAAGAGTTAAAGTTGCTGACTGGTCTGATCGCGCTGAAGGTAATCGGCACCGCGCTGGCGGTTGGCGCAACAGCAAGCACGYCTGTGAACAGAGTTAGAGAAGTTGCAACGGCTGCCATCAATTTATTGATCTTCATAAAGAATTTTCGGTGGGTTAACTTTAGCTGCACATTTGCGCAACTTGCTTGGCAGAAAAAATATATGCGAAGAGTCTCTGCTTGCATAATGATAGCATTTGATTCTTTTGTGTAATATTTTCCGATAGTGATATCCTCGTGAGGATCCTGGACAGGACGGGCTCAAGGAGAGCGTAAATGGAAATCGGCTACGTCGGCCTGGGCGGCATGGGCCACGCCATGGCAAGCAACCTCATCGATAATGGCCACACGCTGCGCGTCTGGAACCGGTCACCCGGCAAGGCGGTGGATCTTGTCGCGAAGGGCGCGACCCTGGTCGACCATCCCGGCCAGGCAGTGGCGAGCGACGGCATCGTGTTCACCATGGTCGCGGATGATGCCGCGCTGGACCAGGTCACCGGCGGCGCGAACGGCATCGCCGCCAGACTGGGTGCGGGCGGCATCCACGTGTCCATGAGCACGGTGTCTCCCGAGACGACGCGGCGCCTCGCCGCCCTGCATGCCGAACGTGGCGCCGCGTTCATCGCCGCCCCCGTATTCGGCCGCCCGACCGCGGCGGCGGCCGCGATGTTGTTCATCCTGTGMGCCGGCGCCGCAGCCGCGCGCGCGAAGGTCGTGCCGCTGCTGGAAACGATGGGCCAGCGCGTGTTTCCGCTCGGTGACGACCCTGTCGCCGCCAGCATCGTCAAGCTGGGCGGTAATTTCATGATCATGGGCGTCATCGAGGCGATGGCGGAAGCGGCGACGTTGTGCGAGAAGTACGGCGTCGCGCGCCAGGACATGATGGACGTGATGACGCAATCGATCTTCGCCACGCCGCTGTATGTCAACTACGGCAAGCTGATCGCCGCGCACGACTACGCGAATCCCGGCTTCAAGCTGTCGCTGGGGTTCAAGGATGCGAACCTCGTCCTCGCCGCCGCCGGCAGGGCGCGCGTGCCGATGCCGCTCGCGAGCATGATGCACGACCGTTTTCTCGCCGCGATGGCGAAGGAGCGGGGCGAGCTCGACTGGACCGCGGCCGCGCTGAACGTGTCGGAAGACGCGGGCCTCGCCTGATCACTCGTGCGCGGTGGTGGCGTCCGGTTCGATGAGGAGCCCGCATGCAAAGCCCGGATGAATATGCGAAAAATTGTCGTTAGTTTTCTTGTTTTGGCGGCGTTACTGAGTGGCTGCGACGGTGGACATGACGAGACAGTGGAACTTTTAGCGCCTTCGCCAGATGCCGCGCTGCAAGCAGTAGTAGTGACTGAAGATTTTGGAGCGACGGTTTCTCTGGTTTACTCTATTCGCATTCTTCAGCGCGGCAAGAAGCCTGAAGAAGTCATGAGAGCAGATCATGTCCGAAATGTGACGTTGCGATGGAGCGACGAAAAACATCTGGAAATAAAGATGGATTGTGGAAGAATTTTTAAGTACACGAATTTTTTCGACGTCATGGGTCGCAACGGCGAACTCCTGTATGCCATCAACGTGAGGCTGCCGAATACGTCACTTTGCGACCGATAAGATACCTCGTTATGCTGGCCGGAACTGCTTGCGCTGATCACTCCTGCGCCGTGGCGGCGTCCGGCTCGATGACAAGCAGGTCGCCATCGAGCCGCGCCGTCGTGCCGAGGTCGCGGCACAGCGCCTGCATGCGCGTATGACTCCACGTGCGCTGCGTGTGATCGGCCGGCGCCGCGCGGCCGTGGCGGATGAACACGGGGTGCAGCACGATACGCCGCAGGGCGTCGTCGCCAAGCTGCACCTCGAACAGCAGCTGATGGTCGTTGCGCAGGTGCGGATCGACGGCATAGTCGTCCACGAGGTCGCCGGCCGCATACAGGATCGGGCAGCCCCGGTACAGCTCCACGCCATGGAACACGTGGGCGCTGTGCCCGTAGACGATCTTCCAGCCCACGTCGATGGCGGCACGGGCCAGGCGGCGCTGGCGCGCGGTCGGCGCCTCCACCATGTTCGGCCCCCAGTGCAGCGACAGCACCGGCCAGCGCACGCCGGCCGCGCGCAGCGGCGCGAGCGCGCGCGCGAAGGCGTCGACGGCGGCCGTCTCGTCGTGCAGACCGAGCCAGGCGATGCCGGGATGGTCGTCGGTGGCGGCGAAATCGTCCTGGTGGTCGCAGAACGCCACCATGCCGACCAGCACATCGCCACACGGCACGACGGCCGGGGATTGCGCCCACGCGAGGTCCGGACCGGCGCCCGTGTGGGCGATGCCGCGCGCGTCCAGGATGCGCAGCGTGTCGGCCAGCCCCCGCACGTCGTAGTCGAGGCTGTGATTGTTCGCGAGGCTGACGAGCCGGATGCCGGCATCGACCAGCGCCTGGCCGGCCTCGGGCGGGGCCGCGAAATAATATGCCTTGGGTGCGCCATGCCAGCGCTCGGCGCTGTCAGTGAGTGCGCACTCCAGGTTGGCGACGGCGAGGTCGGCCGAGCGCAGCAGCGGAGCGACGCCCGCCAGCGGCGCGTGGATGCCGTCGCGCAGCATGACTTCGCGCACGAGGCGGCCCAGCATGACGTCGCCGCCGAACATCAGGCGCAAGCCGGTCGCCATCCCAGCCTCAGCCGCTCGTAAAATGGCCGGCGAACCAGTCGGCCGCCAGCCGCGCCACCTCTTCCAGCGTGCCCGGTTCGTCGAACAAATGGGTGGCGCCGGGCACGATCTCCAGCCGTTTCACGCAGCCCAGTTCCGCGTACGCCTGCTCGTTCAGGGTAATGACGGGTGCATCGGCGCCGCCCACGATCAATAATGTCGGCGCCTCGACCGCGCGCAGCGCACCGGCGCCGGCCAGGTCCGGCCGGCCGCCGCGCGACACGACGGCGGCAACCTGCGC